>CAIQMJ010000817.1 GCA_903872875.1 uncultured Variovorax sp. | reverse complement strand
GAAGCCGCGCCCGTCCAGCCCGCAAGAAGAACGCGACCCAATCCATTGATCACCTTTTTCATCAACCGAGGATCTCACCATGAGCACCGACACCAACGCCCCCTTTGCCCTTTTCAAAGCCAACCAGGACTTTCACCTTCGCATCAGCAAGCTGCTGCAGGAAAACGCTCAGCTCTGGCAGGAGCTCGGTTCCCGCACGTTCAGCGCTGACGTTGCCGCGTCCAAGGCAGACCTCGAACAGCTTTCCGGCAACAAGGACTGGCAGACGCTGGCGGCGCAGTCAGGCGAAGTGTTCAAGCGCCAATGGCAACAGCGCCTGAGCGATGTCGAAGCGCTCACGCAGGCCACCGCCAGCAGCCAGACCACATTGTCTGCGGGCTTGCGAGAAGCGCTGCAAGCCTGGCAGGAGGAGTCGGTCAGGGCCATGGGCAGCGCTGGCGATACCTCGCAGTTCACCACGGCGTTCAACAACCTGCTGAAGCCATGGGGCCCACCCTTCGCGACGGAAGCCGCTCTCGCGAAAAAGGAGAGCGCCCGTGGCAAATAGGCGTACCGCACTGGTGACGGGCGGCATGGGCGGCCTGGGCGAAGCGATCGCCCGCGTGTTGCACGAAGCCGGCCATGCCGTCCTGGTCACCCACTCTCTCGGCAACGACCATGTCGAGTCCTGGCTGGCGCAACAAGCCACCGCCGGCTACCGCTACGCGGCCTACGGCGTGGACGTGGCCGACCACGAATCGTGCCAGCGCATGGCCGAGCGGATCCAGGCCGACGGCCATGCCGTCGACATCCTGGTCAACAACGCCGGCATCACGCGCGACAGCACGTTCCGAAAGCTGACCAAGGTGAACTGGGACGCCGTGCTGCGCACCAACCTGGATTCGGTGTTCAACGTGACGAAGCCGTTCTGCGAAGGCATGGTCGAGCGTGGCTGGGGCCGGATCGTCAACATCTCCTCGATCAACGGCTCCAAGGGACAGTTCGGCCAGACCAACTATGCCGCGGCCAAGGCCGGCATCCACGGCTTCACCAAGTCGCTGGCACTGGAGGTGGCCAGGAAGGGAGTGACCGTCAACACGGTCTCTCCCGGCTACCTGGCAACCAGCATGGTGACGGCCGTGCCGAAAGAGGTGCTGGAGTCGCAGATCATCTCGCAGATACCGGTCGGCCGGCTCGGCCGGCCGGAGGAAATCGCGACCCTGGTCGGCTTCATCTGCAGCGAGGCGGCCGGCTTCATGACCGGCAGCAACGTGGCGATGAACGGTGGCCACCACATGTACTGATCGCGAGACGAAACCCGTTCGACAGCAGCCACGTAGAAGACATTCGACGCTGCCACCCGTGCAGCAACAACCCATTCTGAAGAGGATCAATCCAATGAGCTCACCCATCGAAGTAGTGCTGTGCGCACCAGTGCGCACGGCGATCGGCACTTTTGGCGGATCGCTGAAGTCGCTCTCCGCGCCGGAACTCGGCGCCATCGCCATCCGCGAGGTGCTCGCGCGCGCCAAGGTCGAGGGCCGTGCCATCGACACGGTGGTGCTCGGCCAGGTGGTGCAGGCCGGCGCCAAGATGAACCCGGCGCGGCAGGCGGCGATCAAGGCCGGCATCCCGGTCACGGTGCCGGCGCTGACGGTCAACCGCGTCTGCGGCTCCGGTGCGCAGGCCATCGCCAGCGCCGCGCAGGAGGTCATGCTCGGCTTTGCTCGCAGCGCCATCGCGGGCGGACAGGAGAACATGGACCAGGCGCCCTACCTGATGGCCTCCGGCCGTTGGGGCTACCGCTCGGGCAATGGCGTGCTGCTCGACAGCATGCTGCACGACGGCCTCAACGACGCCTTCTCCGACCAGCATTCGGGCTGGGTGACCGAGGATCTGGTCGAACGCTTCAAGATCACACGCGAGGCCCAGGATGCCTGGGCATTGCGTTCGCAGCAGCGCTTCAGCGCCGCGCAGGCGGCCGGCAAGTTCGACGCCGAGATCGCGCCGGTCGAGATCAAGGGGCGCAAGGGGTCGGTTTTCTTCGCACGCGACGAAAACAACCGGCCCGACACCACGCTGGAAATCCTGACCAAGCTCAAGCCGGCCTTCCGCAAGGAAGGCACGATCACCGCCGGCAACGCCCCCGGGCTCAACAGCGCCGGCGCGGCGCTGATCGTTGCCGACCGTGCTTGGGCCGACCAGCACGGCGTCCAGCCGCTGGGACGGTTGGCGGCCTACGGCGTCGGCGCCGTCGAGCCGGGGCTGTTCGGGCTGGGTCCGGTACCCGCGGTGCGGCAAGCGCTGGAGCGCGCCGGCTGGAAGACCGGCGACGTCGAACGCATCGAGATCAACGAGGCGTTCGCCGCGATCGCGCTGGCCCTGATCGGCGAACTGGGTCTGCCCGAGGACATCGTCAACGTCGAAGGCGGCGCCATCGCCCACGGCCACCCCATCGGGGCCACCGGCGCGGTTCTCACAACGCGCCTGCTGCACGCGATGCGCCGCGACGGCATCCGCCGCGGCGTGGTGACGTTGTGCATCGGCGGCGGCCAGGGCATCGCGCTGGCGCTCGAATCGCTCTGAAGCGAGCTTCGTCCGATCCAGGCCAGGGCTATTGGCCCAGGCGCAAGAGAACCGAACTGACGACCACAAGGTAGACCGACATGAGCACGAAAGAATCGAGTAGGCCACGGGAGATATTCCGCCCCGATACGGCCGGGAAAGACGGTACAGGCGACCTGCTGGCCGGCCAGGCGAAGGGCGACAAACCGGGCAAATCGTCGGGGCTCTTCTCCGTAGCCGGACCGGCGCAGGTCAACAAGGTGGTGGAGTACACGGTCGATGCTTGGCAGCGCGGCATCCTCTATGCGGACGTGATGCGCCAGCGAGGCGACCAGTACCAGGCCCACCTTGCCGAGGAAGTCCCTAATGTCCTGAACTTCCCGTCCGAAGTGGTCATGTCCGGCCGGGACTTGCCTCGTCCCGTGAACTATTGGTTGGTACGGATCGTACCGCCTGTCGATAAGCCCGCCGACCACATGAAGCGGCCGTTCGTGGTGGTCGATCCGCGCGCCGGCCACGGCCCGGGTATTGGCGGCTTCAAGGCCGAGAGCGAGATCGGTGTGGCGATCGGCGCCGGCCATCCCTGCTATTTCATCGGGTTCCTGCCCGATCCGGTGCCGGGGCAGACGATCGAGGACGTGATGCGCGCCGAAGCGGCCTTCCTGGAAAAGGTGATTGCACTGCACCCGTGCCAAGAGGGCAAGCCGGCTGTCATCGGCAACTGCCAGGCCGGCTGGCAGATCCTGATGACGGCGGCGATGCGGCCGGAGTTGTTCGG
>CAIQMJ010000816.1 GCA_903872875.1 uncultured Variovorax sp. | reverse complement strand
TGTCGAGTTCGTTGCTCACCTTTTGCGCGAGCCCGGAAACGTGCTGGACCGTTCGGAGCTCAACCACAAGCTCGATGACTTCTTTCTCTCGCACAGCGACATCGGAGTCGTTCTGATGCAGAACGGGCAAACCTTGTATGCCTCCAAACCCAAGCAGGTAGGCCCGCACTGGCTCTGGAAGCGGACCGAGTTGAAGGATGTGCCGACTCCCGGAGCCAGCACGCAGCTGGAACTCGGCCTCGATGTGCAGGAGGATGTGAAACTGTTGCGTCGGCTCGGTTGGACCTTGCTGGGGGCAGCGGTGTTGGGTTCGATGCTGGTTTCGCTGACGGGCGTGCTGCTGGTGCGGCGGGGCTTGAAGCCATTGAAGACATTGGCCATCCAAACAGCAGCCACAGGTCCCGCATTTCCGGATCGCAGGATCGACGGGGCGTCCTACGCATCGGAGTTGATACCGTGGATTTCTCAGTTCAATGCCGTGCTCGAGCGCGCTGAGCTCGCGTACCAACAGCTGGAGGCGTTCAACGCCGACGTAGCGCATGAACTGCGCACGCCGCTGGCCAACATCATCGCGGAGGTCGAGGTGGAATTAGCGCGTCCAAGGACGGCTGATGCGCTGCGCGAGGCCTTGATCTCGAATCTTGAAGAGACGCGCCGGCTGTCAGCCATCGTGACTGACATGCTGTTCCTGTCGAAGTCGGATCGCGGGGCGACGGCGAGGCGGTCGGCGCCATTGAGTCTGGCCGAGCAAGTGCATGCCGTGGTGGAATTTCATGAGGCCGAACTCGAGGAGACCGAGCTCCGGGTTCGTGTCACCGGGGAAGCCATGGTCGACATGGACGTCCCTCTGATTCGGCGTGCAGTGTCCAACCTGCTCGGCAATGCGATTCGCTATGCCGTACCGAGCAGTGTGATTGAGGTCGGCATTCAGACCCGCGCAGGTGCAGCCCGCCTGACGGTCGGCAATCGCGGTCCCGACATTCCTGCCGATGCGTTGCCGCATCTCTTCGAGCGCTTCTTCCGCGCAGAGCGATCGAGATCCCGCTCCTCCGAGCACCACGGTCTGGGCCTTGCCATCGTCGCCGCCATTGCCAGAATGCACCGGGGTGAGACGCATGCGCGATCTGCGAGAGGGTTCACAGAGATCGGCTTCTCAGTGCTTGCTACTTCGCCTCCGGCGACTGTGGCCGACGCACGGGATCATCATAATGGCCAAGAGGTGTTCTCAAAATAGGGTTCGACGTTTGCTGAGCCTCAGCGAACCGAACGAGTTGGAGCGGTTGCACGACGTTGGGTCACGGAGCCTGCAGTGAAGTGCAGCCCGTCCTGTCCCCAAGTCGTCTTACGGACCGACATGAACCTTTTTTTCCCAGCTTGGCTGGCGTTAGTTTTCCATTAATGATCAGCGGCGCACATTGAGCGCCACAACCTGCATGTTTTCCTTGGATCGCGCCGTTTCTGTTTTTCGTCGAGGCCATAGTGGGCTTTCCCCGGTTTTCCGGACACATCGAATGAAATGATGTGTTCAGGATGACATCAACCCCATATCCGGGCGCTTCTAAACTGGAGTTGGGCGACTTTCCAGTTATTGATCTGACCTCTTTCTGACGAACTCGCTCGGGGTCAGGTGTCAGAAACCGCTTTTGCTGTTACCGGCGGACCTTTGAAGGGCCGCGAAGCTTGCAAGAGCAAGATGAAAAGGAGTTTGCGCCTTGGTGCGCTGCCGTTATGAGGTATGAACTAACCGACCTGAAGCTCTTCCTCGAGATCTCGCAGGCGCGAAGTCTGTCGATCGGTGCGTCGGCTTTGCATATAACAGCCTC
>CAIQMJ010000815.1 GCA_903872875.1 uncultured Variovorax sp. | reverse complement strand
GTGGGGGCAAGCGAAGGAAGTGGAGCAAGGGCGTTGGTCATGCACCAATTCTTTCGGTTTACGAGCAGAATTTGCTTCGTTCTTTGAATCAAATCCGCATCAAACATGAAAAACAATCGCTCCAAGGCAGATGATCGCGAAGAATCTTTCGACAAGACCGACATGGCTATCCTGCGGCTGCTGCTGAACGACTCGCGCCAGACGCTGCAGGAGATCGGTTCGCAAGTCGGCCTGTCGCCGACCACCTGCTGGACACGCATAAAGCGGCTGGAAGCGCAGGGCGTGATCAAGCGCTACACGGTCGACATCGACGCCGACAAGCTCGGCTACCACGACTCGGTGATCGTGCAGGTCACGCTGGAGAGCCACACCGACGAGACGCTCTACGACTTCGGCCGCGTGCTCGCCACCATCCCGGAAATCCAGGAGGCGTACCTGGTGTCGGGCGACTACGACTACTACATCCGCATCGCCGTGCGCGACACCCGCGACTACGAACGCCTGCTGCGCGAGAAGCTCTACAAGATCCCGGGCATCCGGCACAGCCAGTCGCACTTCGTATTGCGCGTGCTCAAGGAAGCGACCGTGCCGCTGCTGTAGAACCGCCCGACGGTGCCGGCGATGCGCGTATTCCACAAGCGACGCGCCGCATCATCGTCCCTAGAATCCGCCCGACCGGACCGGTGCGGCCGACACACAGCACCTCGAGGAGTGGGCATGCGAATCCTGATTGCCGAAGATGACCAGGTGCTGGCAGATGCGCTGCTGCGCAGCCTGCGCACCTCCGGCGCTGCGGTCGACCGCGTCGCCTCCGGCACACAGGCCGATGCGGCGCTGATGACCAACAGCGAGTTCGACCTGCTGATCCTCGACCTCGGCCTGCCCAACATGCACGGGCTCGAAATCCTCAAGCGGCTGCGCGCACGCGGCTCGCAGTTGCCCGTGCTGGTGCTCACGGCGGCCGACAGCGTGGAAGAGCGCGTGAAGGGCCTGGACCACGGCGCCGACGACTACATGGCCAAGCCTTTCTCGCTGCAGGAACTCGAAGCGCGGGTGCGCGCCCTCACCCGCCGCGGCATGGGCGGCACCAGCAACACCATCAAGCACGGCCCGCTGCTGTACGACCAGGCCGGGCGCGTGGCGACCGTTGACGGGCGGATGATCGAACTCTCGGCGCGCGAGCTCGGCCTGCTCGAAGTGCTGCTGCAGCGCGCTGGCCGGCTGGTGAGCAAGGATCAATTGGTCGAGCGGCTCTGCGAATGGGGAGAGGAAGTCAGCATCAACGCGATCGAGGTCTACATCCATCGGCTGCGCAAGAAGATCGAGAAGGGGCCGGTGCGCATCGCCACGGTGCGCGGCCTGGGCTACTGCCTCGAGAAGATCGCGCCCTGATGGGCGTTCGCGCATTGACCGGGGGCCAGCAGGCGTGAAGCTCTTTCAGCGCGCGCAGCGTTCGCTGTTCGGGGAAATCCTCGACTGGATGCTCACGCCGCTGCTGTTGCTGGTGCCGGTGAGCATCGGCGTGACCTGGCTGGTGGCGCAGGGCATCGCAAACGCGCCGTACGACCGCGCGCTCGAATACAACGTGCAGACCCTGGCACGGCTGGTGACGGTGCAGAACGGCAGGCAGCAGTTCCTGCTGCCCCAGCCCGCGCGCGAAATCCTGCGCGGCGATGAGACGGACCTCGTCTACTACCAGGTGCTCGACGGCCAGGGCACGCTGCTGGGCGGCGAGCGCGACGTGCCGGCGCCACTGACCGACGAGCCGCAGATGCCCGGTACGGTCTACCTGCATGACGCCGCGATGCGAGGCCGTCCGGTGCGCGTGGCCTCGCTCTGGGTCAACACGGACGCGCCGGCCACGCATCCGGCGCTGGTGCAGGTGGCCGAGACGCGCAACAAGCAGTCGATCCTCGCGGCCGAGATCATCAAGGGCGTGCTGCTGCCGCAGTTCGCGATCCTGCCGTTGGCGGTGCTGCTGATCTGGCTGGCGCTGGTGCGTGGCATCAAACCGCTGTCGGCGATCGAAGCGCGCATCCGCGAACGCCGCCCCGACGACCTCAGCCCACTCGACGAATCCGCAGTGCCGCTCGAGGTGGCGCCGCTGGTGTCATCGGTGAATGAGTTGCTCAACAAGCTGCACGACTCGATGGCCACGCAGAAGCGCTTCCTGGCCGATGCGGCGCACCAGCTCAAGACACCGCTGGCGGGGCTGCGGATGCAGGCGGACCTCGCGCAGCGCGAAGGCGCGAACGAGCAGGAGCTGAAGCAATCGCTCAAGCAGATCGGCCGCGCGAGCGTGCGCGCGACACACACGGTGAACCAGTTGCTTTCGCTGGCCCGCGCCGAAGGCAGCGGCAGCGGCATCGGCCGCCAGACCTGCGACCTTGCGAAGATCACGATCGAGGCGGTGCGCGAGGCGGTCCCGCGCGCGATCGAGAAGCGCATCGACCTCGGCTACGACGGCGCCCAGGCCGGCGCACCGGGCGTGCTGCTGCATGGCAATCCGACGCTGCTGAAGGAACTGGTGCGCAACCTGGTCGACAACGCGATCAACTACACGCCCTCGACACCGAATCGCCCCGGCGTGATCACGGCCAGGCTGCTGGCCGACCCGTTCGGCCGGGTGGCGGTGCTGCAGCTCGAGGACAACGGCCCGGGCATTGCCGAGGTCGATCGCGAGCGGGTGTTCGAGCCGTTCTACCGCGTTCTGGGCACCGAAGTCGACGGCTCGGGACTGGGGCTGCCGATCGTGCGCGAGATTGCGCGCCAGCATCGCGCGACGGTGCGGCACGAGGACGCGCATCCGGGGCAGCATCCGCCGGGGACGCGCTTCAGCGTGCGCTTCGAGCTCGATGAGGATGGGGCGACGGAGGGTTGAGGCGGTACTTCGAAGCGTGAAGCTGCGTCGGTGTCCGGTGCGGTGTGGGCCAGGCGAATCCCTTCTGCACCGCAGGGAAGCGCGAAGGGCCGGTGCAGCGGGTCGCCTGGCCCACACTGCGTACCGGGCGCGCTCCCCAACGTCAAACGTCAGTCAATCGAACAAGCCGACGCGAGAGCAACCAGACTCCGGCAGCGCCTCACAGGAAGCCGTCAATCCCCCGAAGACGCAGGCCGAATCTGCAGCGCATCCGGCTGAATCTGACGTTGCAGCCGCTGTGGTTCTCGCTCGCTGCTGCGTGACGGCACGATGCCGAAAGCCGCCAGCGCGCCGTTCGACCAAGCGAAATAGCCGATGTTCGCCAGCACGAGCACGACGACCAGCGCACGCAACATGGTCAGGCTTCGGCGCGCCGCGGGCGCACGCTGACTTCGGAACTGTGGATCGACTTCAGGCCCTCGGGCGTGCGCACCAGCAACTCACCGCCCCAGCCCACGCCCTCGCAGTGGCCGGCAACGCCGTCGCTCAGTTGCACGTCGCGGCCACGCAGCGTATCGCGTGCCGCAAAGCGCTCCGCGAAAGCGGCAAACCCTTGCTGCGCGAAAGCCTGCACCGTGCGCACCAGCGGCGGAACGACATCGCGCAGTGTCTCGCCTGCACCCGCGTCCGGTCGCCATTCGCGCAGCCAGGCCGGCGGCATGCTCATGCCGTCGGACGGTCGGGCGTCGAGGTTGAGTCCGATGCCGATCACCAGATAGCGCGCAGCCGCCGCACTGGATGGCGCGGACTGCGGCGTTGCCGTCTCGATCAGGATGCCGCCGAGCTTGCGGTCGTGCACCCAGAGGTCGTTGGGCCACTTGAGCGCCAGCCCGGCGGTGCGCGCCGGGTCCAGGCTCTCGGCCACGCTCACGCCCACGGCGAGCGACAAACCCGACCAGTCGCGCGGCGACAGCGGCAGCCCGAGCGAGAAAGTCAGCGAGGCGGGTTGCGCCGATTGCTGTGCACTCTGCCAGGGTCGGCCCATTCGGCCACGGCCGGCGGTCTGGCGCAGCGCCACCAGCAGCACCGGCACATCCTGGCCGCCGCGGGCGCGGCGCATCAGTTCGGTGTTGGTCGAATCGATCTCGTCGACCACCTCGACACCGAAGCCGGGCAGCAGCGGCGCGACGGCGTCGGTGATCTCTTGCCGGAACCAGGTGTCGGCCATGGTCAACGCCTGGCGGCTTTCCTGGCCGCCTTCGTGGCTGGCTGCTTCGCGATCGGTGCGGTGGTCTTGCTGGAAACGCTCCTGGTCGCCTTCCTGGCGGACTTCACGATCGTCTCAGCCCCGGTCTTGGCCGAAGCCTTGGCGTTCGACCCGGCGGCCTTCTTCGCGGACTTCGCCACCTTGTCGGCCACCTTCTTGCCGGCGGCCTTCGGCTCCGGCTGGGCGCTCGCCTTGCGCTTCTCGTCACCCTTCTTCTTCGCCTCGGACTTGAGCTTCTTCTTGTCCTTCTTCTTGCGCGGCTTGGGCGACAGCAGCGTGCCGCGGCAGCTGGCCGAGCCGCACCAGCACGGGAACTCGGCCTTCAGCGACTTGGTGTAGGGCAGGTCGATGATCAGCCCGTAGTCGTAGTTGAGCTCCTCGCCGGCGGCGATGTTGCGCCGCGCCATGATGAAGATGCGGCCATCGACCTCGTCGGCTTCGCAGTTCGGCTCGCACGAGTGGTTGATCCACTTGGCGGCGTTGCCGGTCACCTTGCCGTCGATGACATTCTTGTCATCGATGTGGAAGTAGAAGGTGTGGTTGGGCTGCGAGGGGTCGTGCGGATGGCGGCGAAGCGCCTCTTTCCAGCTGATCACCTCGCCGAGGTACTCGATGACGGTCTCGCCTTCGGCGATGTCCTGGATGGCGAATACGCCCTTGCCGTGAACGCCCGAGCGGCGCGTCTGGATACGGCGGCCTGGAGCGGAGGGGATTTTTGAAGGCATCGCCGAAGTCTGATAGTTTGAATGTGCACACATGTGTGCGCGTGCGCGTACGCACGCGACAGGCGCCGAGTATAGGCACTGACCCATGAGGAATCGGCATGCAAGGCGTGTGATGACCTCGAACCCGATATGGAAGAACGTTGATGAAAACCTTGGTAATTGCAGAAAAGCCGTCGGTCGCTCAGGACATCGTCCGCGCGCTGACGCCGATCGCAGGGAAATTCGACAAGCACGACGAACACTTCGAGAACGAACAGTACGTCGTCACCAGCGCCGTCGGTCACCTGGTGGAGATCCAGGCACCGGAGGAATTCGACGTGAAGCGCGGCAAGTGGAGCTTCGCCAACCTGCCCGTGATCCCGCCGCACTTCGACCTGAAGCCGGTCGACAAGACGAAGACCCGCCTGAACGCCGTGGTCAAGCAGGCGAAGCGCAAGGACGTCAACCAGCTCATCAACGCATGCGACGCGGGCCGCGAGGGCGAGCTGATCTTCCGGTTGATCGAACAATATGCAGGCGGCAAGGCGCCGCTGGGCAAGCCGGTGCGGCGGCTCTGG
>CAIQMJ010000814.1 GCA_903872875.1 uncultured Variovorax sp. | reverse complement strand
TGCGCATAGATCAGTACGGCGTCGACGCTCAACGGGTCGATCTTCCACTTCCACCAGATGCCGACGTCCTTGGTGCGCCCGACGCCATAGCGTGCTTCGCGCTGTTTGAGCATCATGCCCTCCACGCCCATCGATCGCGCGGCCTCGCGCTGTCGGGCGAAGTCCGGCCAGTCGCTGCCGGTGATCATCGGACTGGCGATGAGTTGCGGATGCTGGACATGCACGACGAGCGCATCGAGCAGTGCGCGACGTTCATGCTGCGGCCGGGCGCGCAGATCGATACCCTGCCATTCGAGCAGGTCGTAGCCGAGCAGCACGACCGGGATGTCGCGCAGCAGCTTGGGCCCGAGCGTCTTCCGGCCGATGCGACGCTGCAGCTCGGCGAAGGGTTGCACGTGATCGTCGCGCCAGACCACGATCTCGCCGTCGAGCACGCAGCCATCGGGCAATGCGTGGCCCAGCGTCTCGAGTTCGGGAAAGCGATCGGTGACCAGTTCCTCACCTCGCGACCAGAGCGATACGGCGCCGGCGCGCTTGACCAGTTGCGCCCGGATGCCGTCCCATTTCCATTCGACGATCCAGTCGGACGGCGGTCCGAGCAGCGCATCGAACTGGTCCAGCGGCACGTTGAACGGATGTGCAAGAAAGAACGGATAGGGTTGCCCGCTGGTCTTTCCGTCGAGTTCGCGGCTGCTCTCGGGCGCGATCAGGCCCGCGTAGTCCTCGGCGGTCGGCCTGCCGCTGATGTGGGTGTAGCCCATGAGCCGCTGCGCGACGCGCTTGGCGTCCACGCCTCCTACGGCCGCCAGCGCCTGCGTGACCTGCAGCCGCGAGACGCCGACACGGAAGCTCCCGGTGATGAGTTTGAAGTAGACCAGCCGCTCCTCGGATGCAAGGCGCCGCCATTGCAGGGGCAGCGTATCTGCGAGGATCTCCGGCGCCATCTTGTGCAGCGGCAGCAGATGCTGCTCGATCCATTCGGCCAGGCCGAGATCCGACGATTCGCTCGGTGGGGGCAGCAACAGGGAGATGGTCTCGGCCAGATCACCGACGGCCTCGTAGCTTTCATCGAAGAGCCACTCGGGAAGGCCCGCGGCTTCCTGCGCGAGCAGTCGCAGCAACCGCGTCGGCACCAATTGGCGCGGCCGGCCGCCTGCCAGGAAATAGACGGCCCAGGCACTGTCCCGCGGCGCGGCTGCACGCAGGTAGCGTTGCAATGCCGCCTGCTTCGCGAGGCTCGAAGTCGTTGCATCGAGTTCACGATAGAGCGCCGCAAAGGCCTTCACGCCGCCGTCTCCGCACCCGTGCCGGCCGGCGATTCGTCCTCTGCGCCGTACTCGGTCTTGAAGCCCTGCGCTTCCAGGCCGTTCTCGACCAGCCAGCGAACCAGCACCGCGACACTGCCGTGGGTGACGAACACGCGCTCGGCGCCCGTGCCTGCGATGGCTTTCTGCAGACCCGGCCAGTCGGCATGGTCGGACATCACGAAGCCACGGTCGACGCCACGGCGGCGGCGCGTGCCACGCAGTTGCATCCAGCCACTCGCGAACGCATCCGCATAGGCGCCGAAGCGCCGCATCCACGGCGTGCCCT
>CAIQMJ010000813.1 GCA_903872875.1 uncultured Variovorax sp. | reverse complement strand
CGGTGGAGTACGCCGAGTGGTCTTACCGGCAGATTCACCTTGGCGCCGTCATCCAAGTCTGGATCTCATTGTGACTGCATGGCCTGTAGGCGCGGTGGCGCCAATGGGGCTGACGCTTGCGACAGGGACACTCGCCACCAGCACGTCCGTGGCGCTGCTGGGTTTTCCGTCGGTAAACAACAATACGGATCGGCCTGAGGACGTTGATCGGGCTTTTGGCCGCTGCCCGGAGGTGCCTGTCTCCGAGCCGTCCATGGTGATATCAATGGGCCAGATCACGTCAGTGTCTGATGTGACCTTGGAGCACGATGCCAACACCATGGGCAACAGTTCCGGCTCACCGCTCATTCGAATGGCCGACGGCTTGGTTGTCGGAGTGCAGCGTGCCGACGGCCTGTCGTCGGATCGCAATTTGGCTGTGGTAGCAAGCGGGCTGGCCGAACTGGTGCTGGCCGCAGCGCCATGACTAGCGATGCGTACATTGGCAGCCGCGCACTCGTGCCTGCTGATGCGGCGGTCCATGCGCTACCTAACATTCCATATGGACAAGTTTTGATTCCGTCCCAGCCACCGCTGTGCGGAACCGGCAAGACCAGAAAGAGGCTTTCCTGAAAGGCGGCTCTACGGAAACCCGCAATTCTGGGAATCTGCAGATGCCGTCCTCGCCATACCAAGTCATGGCCAGGACGGTAATTGCGGCGGCGCTGGTGACTGGCAGCAAATCCGATTTGCCGGGCGACGTGATCGCCACGGTGACTGAGCCTGTCTACGACACGGCCCAGGCAAGCTCCTGCTAATCCCGCAGGGCTCGCGCCTCATGGGCAAGTACAACAGCCAGGTGAGCTATGGGCAGAGCCGGTGTGGAATCGCATCGTCCTGCCGGACGCGTCTTCTCTGAAGCTCGACAACCTCGCGGGCATCGATCCGGCCGGCAACGTCGGCCTGAAAGATAGCGTCGATTGACATTGAGATCGGTTTTTTGCTGGCGCGGCTCTGGCCACGCTGTTGGGCCAGGGCGCCGAGCTGGTCGCGCCGCAGAACCGGCAGGACGGCAACCGCGACCTCGTGCTGCTGCCGTGCCAGCCTCTGTTCTTCAACCAGGGAGCCGCGAAATGAACACCACCAAGAAGCTGCGTCTTGGGGCGTTGCCCAAGACCGAGGCCACGAAGCTTACGTTCTCTTGCCCAATCAGCCTGAAGGCTGAACTCGACCGCTATGCCGCGGTGTATGCACAAACCTACGGAAAAGCGGTTGATGCGGCTACGCTGATTCCGTACATGCTGGAGGCTTTCATGGCGAGGGACCGGGGCTTCCACCGCAAAGCGCAGAAGAGCCTGCCGGTGCGCGCTCCAGCCTGAACTTGCTAAAATGGTGCCATGCACGGGTAGGTGCTGGCCGTCCGCAATGGCAAAGTTCACTCACTACCAATGGCGATTTCCATTGGAATCTTGATCGGATTCCTACTGAGCGGGCCCTAGGAGTCTTCGATTGAGAAACCAATGAAGATGAACACCATCACATGGGTCGATCTGGCCCGCCTCAAGAAGGCCGCCAAGGCGGCCAAAGCAACACTCCCCGACCTGACGCATATGCAACGGCTCAATGCCATTGCCGCGGCCGAGTATGGAGTGCGCCACTTCCACGAACTGGAGAAGCGCTACGACGCGCAAGTGGCCAGCCACGTTGACGTGGACGGCGGTGCGCACCACTGCCGCTTCTGCTCCTTCACCTTTGATGGGACGCTGCCAGCTGACATCAAGGCGCACAGCGAGCGGCATCAGCTCTTCGCGGAAGCGCAGGCGACGCTGGGCTTCGTACCCATGTCGTACAAAGAGCGCGAGCAGGTCAAACGCACCGGATACGAATGGATGCGTTCGCCCGATCCGGGAACTCAGCGGCAAGGTGCGCTGGCTGTTCTGCTGTCCCACTTCGAACGCTCGATGGAGCACGCCGTCGACGGCGGGCGTTGGCACAAGCACCCATACTTCGTGGAGTACCTGGCGTATGCGCTGCCCGGCGCTGGCTTTGTTCCTGAGTCGATCCGACAGCGGCTTGCCAAGGAGTTCGGCGATAAGCCTGGGGGCATTCCGGCTGGCGCTACGGACTGGCCGTCGCAGGCCGCCGTCAAGGTGACCCGTTCGGCCTCAGATGCCGCTGCCTCTGTGCGGCTTCGCGAAAGTGTGTCGCAGGCGGCGAAAACTGCCGCAGAAGGATTGG
>CAIQMJ010000812.1 GCA_903872875.1 uncultured Variovorax sp. | reverse complement strand
GCATGCGCTCACGCTCGCCGGCGCCGGGCCGGTCGCCGCGTTCAGCTACGCCAGCCTGCCGATCGTGCTGCCGCAGTGGGTCGCCTACACGCTGTATCGCTGGGAGATGAACATCCGCATGGCGACCGTGCTGGGCTTCGTCGGCGGCGGCGGGCTCGGGCAACTGCTGTACTTCCACTTGTCGATCTTCCAGCAGCAGCAGTCGATGACGGTGCTGATCGCGATGTTCGGACTGGTGACGCTGGTCGACTTCGCCAGTGCCCGCCTGCGTCGCGGCCTGGGCCCGGCCTACGCCTGACGGGCCACGGCGACAGGGACAATCCGCGCATGAGACTCCTGCTCCCACAGCGCCGGCCATGAGCCACCGCAAACCCGTCCGCATCACCGAGCGCCATGCCTTCGACGCGCTGATCGACGCCCGCTCACCCGCAGAGTTCGCGCTCGACCACATACCCGGCGCGATCAACTGCCCGGTGCTCGATGACGAGGAGCGCCACATCGTCGGCACGATCTACGTGCAGACCGGCGCGTTCGAGGCGCGGCGCGTGGGCGGCGCGATGGTCGCGGCCAACATTGCGAAGCACCTGCGCGAAACGCTGGCCGACCGGCCCGAGAACTGGAAGCCGCTGGTCTATTGCTGGCGGGGCGGCATGCGCAGCGGGTCGATGGTCACCTGGCTGCGTCTGGTCGGCTGGGACGCGCAGCAGCTCGCCGGCGGCTACAAGAGCTTTCGACGCCACGTCATCTCGCAGATCGACGCACTGAGCCCGAAGCTCGACCTGCGCGTGGTCTGCGGCGCCACGGGCAGCGCCAAGACGCGCGTGCTGCAGGCGCTTGCGGCGCGCGGCGAGCAGGTGCTCGACCTCGAAGCCTTTGCCGCGCACAAGGGCTCGCTGCTCGGCGCGTTGCCGGGGGTGCCGCAACCTTCGCAGAAGCACTTCGAGACGCGCATCGCGACGGTGCTGGATGCCATCGACCTGTCGCGCCCGCTGTACGTGGAGGGCGAGAGCGCGCGCATCGGCCGGCTGTCGGTCCCGCTCCCACTGGTGGCGCGCATGCGCGAGGCCGCCTGCATCGAGGTCGCGGCCACGCCGGAAGCGCGCCTGAGCTATCTGCTGCGCGACTACGCCTACCTCGGCGACGACCGCGACGCACTGGCCGGCAAGCTCGGCCAACTCAAGGAACTGCAGGGCAAGGAAACCGTCGCACGGTGGCAGCAATGGGCACACGAGGCCGACCTGCCGCATCTGTTCGCCGAACTGATGGCGCTGCATTACGACCCGCACTACGACAAGTCGCAGTCGCTGCATTTCAGGCGCTGGGCACAGCGCCGCAAGGTGGCGGCAAGCGATCTGGATGATCAGGGCATCGAGGCGCTGGCCGATGCCGTGCGGGCACCGGTCAACGAGCACCCCATCGGAGGCACCACCTAGAATCCCGCGGTGGCACTCACGACACTCCGCCGGCTCATCGCAGCACACTGCGTGTGGTGGTGTCTTGCCGGCATCCTGCTGTCGGTATTGCAGCCTTTCCTGTCCACCCATTTCCGCCATGACGGATGGGAAGACGAGCCCGGTTTCCGGGTGCGCAGCGTGGGGGCGCAAGCGCTGTTCTACCCGGACCGGCGGGACGATCGCCGCCACGCACTTGAAACCACACTCTATGTGCCGGCCGGTGCCCACCTCGACGCGCCGCATGCCCTGCAGCAGGGCCTCGACGTCCTGATGGGCCTGGTCGGCCTGCTGCTGCCGCTGACGGTGGGCCTGGCGCTCGTCGCGCCCGCGTTCGAACGCATCGCGAGGACGCGTGTTCCATTCCCCGGCGGTGCGCCGCCTTCCGCACCCTGGCGCAGCCGGCCGCCCCGGACTGCACCCCCCGCCTCGATCTGATACGCGGCGTCCGCAACGACGCCGGTTTCCTGCCGCGCGACTGCGTGGCAGGTCGTTTCGTTCCTGATCGAAAGGCATCCCTTGTTTCCACACCGACCCGCGCTGCGGCGCCGTCCCCTGCCGAGCGCCTCGCGCGCGACGTACATCCATCTGGCCTGCACAGGAAGTCCGGGCAGATGGGCGCTGAAACTCGTCGCCGGCACGCACTTCTTGATACCCACGGAGAACCACACATGAACTGGAAAAACACGCAGCAGCGCTACAGCCCGCTGCTGATCTCGCTGCACTGGCTGATGCTGATCCTGCTGATTGCCGTGTATGCCTGCATGGAACTGCGCGGCCTCGCGCCGCGTGGCGGCGCGCTGCGCGCCGCGCTGAAGCCCCTGCACTTCTCGCTGGGCCTGTGCGTACTGGCCCTGGTGATCGTGCGGCTCGCCGCTCGCTCGACTGCCGGTGCCGCGCCCCCCATCACCCCGCCGATGCCGCGCTGGCAGGCGCGACTGGCTCAGTTCATGGTGGTAGCGCTCTACCTCTTCATGGCCGCCATGCCGATCCTCGGCTGGCTGGCGCTGAGTGCGGACGGGAAGCCGATCCTCCTGTTCGGGCTGACGCTGCCGCCTCTGATCGCCATCGACCCCGGCCTCGCACACTCGATAGAGGATGTCCACGGGGCACTGGCCACCGTGGGCTACTTCCTGATCGGACTGCATGCTGCCGCCGGCCTGTACCACCACTACGTCGTCAGGGACGACACCTTGCGACGCATCGGCGCCACGGGTGGCCGCCACGCGGCAGGAGCACAGCCATGAAGCCGGTGCGCAGTCACCGCGAGCGGCATCGCAACGACCGCATCGGCTGGCTCCGCGCCGCGGTGCTCGGGGCCAACGACGGCATCGTCTCCACCGCCAGCCTGGTGCTGGGCGTGGCAGCCGCAGGATCGAGCCACAGCGCCGTGCTCGTGAGCGGCATCGCTGGCCTGGTGGCCGGTGCCATGTCCATGGCGGCCGGTGAGTACGTGTCGGTTCACTCGCAGGCCGATACCGAGAACGCGGACCTGGCCCGGGAGCGGCGCGAACTCAAGGAGCATCCCGTCGGCGAACTGGACGAGCTCGCGGGCATCTACGTGGGGCGTGGCGTGAGCCCTGAGGTCGCGCGACAGGTGGCGACACAGCTGATGGCACACGATGCGCTGGGCGCCCATGCCCGCGACGAACTCGGGCTGTCCGATGGTGCCAGCGCGCGGCCGGTGCAAGCGGCGCTGGCATCCGCCGCCAGCTTCTCGATCGGGGCTGCACTGCCGCTTGCAGTCGCGGCACTGGCGCCGGGTTCGGTCCTGGGCTATGCGGTCGGCGGCACGTCGATCGCGTTCCTGGCCCTGCTGGGCGCCGTTTCGGCCCGGGCCGGCGGCGCCTCGGTGCCGGTCGCCGCATGGCGGGTGACATTCTGGGGCGCACTCGCCATGGGCATCACATCGGGCGCAGGCGCCCTCTTCGGTACGG
>CAIQMJ010000811.1 GCA_903872875.1 uncultured Variovorax sp. | reverse complement strand
TCCTGATGGTGCTGCGCAACGTGCGGCGCTTCTTCATCGCCGAGCACGCGCACGCGTACCCGTTCTGCTCACAGTTGGCCGCGGGCTGGGACAAGCCCTGGGTGCTGTACGTGGCGGCGCTGTTCCACGACATCGCCAAGGGCCGCGGCGGCGACCATTCGACGCTCGGCGCACGCGATGCACGGCTGTTCTGCCGCCAGCACGAGATCCCGCGCGAGGACGCGAAGCTGATCGCCTTCCTGGTGTCGGAGCACCTGACCATGAGCGTGGTCGCGCAGAAGCAGGACCTGAGCGACCCGGAGGTCATCGCCGCATTCGCCAAGCGGGTGGGCAGCGAGCGCTACCTGACGGCGCTCTACCTGCTGACCATCGCGGACATCCGCGGCACGTCGCCGCGCGTGTGGAATGCATGGAAGGGCAAGCTGCTCGAAGACCTCTACCGCGCCACCTCGCGCGCACTCGGCGGCCACATGCCCGATCCGGATGCCGACATCGAGGCGCGCAAGCGCGAGGCGCTGGTCCAACTCGCGCTCCATGCGATGCCGTTCGAATCGCACAAGGCGCTCTGGGAAACGCTCGACGTCGGCTACTTCATGCGCCACGACGCGGGCGAGATCGCCTGGCACACCAAGCAGCTGTCGCGCTACGTGCCGGCCCGCGGCGCACCGGTCGATCCGAAGGCGCCGACCATCGTGCGCGCGCGCCTGTCGCCGGTCGGCGAGGGCCTGCAGGTCGCGGTCTACACGCCCGACCAGCAGGATCTGTTCGCGCGCATCTGCGGCTATTTCGACCAGGCGTCCTTCAGCATCCTGGACGCGAAGGTACACACGACCAGCAACGGCTACGCGCTCGACACCTTCCAGGTCGTCGCCGGCTTCATTCCCGAACACTACCGGGACCTAATCAGCATGGTCGAGACCGGCCTGACCCAGACACTGGCCGAGGCCGGGCCGCTGCCCCCGCCGAGCAAGGGCCGGGTATCGCGCCGGGTGCGCAGCTTCCCGATCCAGCCGCGCATCAGCCTCGTGCCGGACGACAAGGCGCAGCGCTGGCTGCTCAGCATCTCGGCCAGCGACCGCGCCGGCCTGCTCTACTCCGTGGCACGCGTGCTGGCACGCCACGAGCTGAACCTGCAACTCGCCAAGGTCACGACCCTGGGCGAGCGCGTCGAGGACACCTTCCTCATCAGCGGCCCGGAACTTGCAGGCCAACGGGCGCAGCTTGCGATCGAAACCGAATTGATGGACGCCCTGGGCGCAACCGCCGCGTGACGCGGGGGCGCTGGACTCGGCCAACGACACGACAGCGACCCCCATGCAGCATTCTCCCGACGACATTGCCTTCCTGTTCGATGTCGACAACACCCTGCTCGACAACGACCGGGTGCTGGCCGACCTGCGCACCCACCTCGAAGCCGAATTCGGCAGCACCGAGGCCGACCGCTACTGGGCGGCACTCGAATCGCTGCGCGGCGAGCTCGGCTACGTGGACTACCTCGGCGCACTGCAGCGCTACCGTGCCGAGAGCAGCCGCCGCGGCATGAACGACCCGCGGCTGCTGCTGATGTCGACCTTCCTGATCGACTACCCCTTCGCCGATCGGCTGTACCCCTATGCGCTGGCCGCGGTCCAGAAACTGCGCACGCACGGCCCGACCGTGATCGTGTCCGACGGCGACGTCGTGTTCCAGCCGCGCAAGGTGCAGCGCTCGGGCCTGTGGGACGCGATGGAAGGCCGGGTGTTGATCTATGTCCACAAGGAAGAGATGCTGGACGCGATCGAACAGGCCCATCCCGCGCGACACTACGTCATGGTCGACGACAAGCTGCGCATCCTGACCGCCATGAAGGCCGGCTGGGGCGACCGCCTCACCACCGTCTTCGTGCGCCAGGGCCACTACGCGCTCGACACCGAAGCGCTGGCGGGCTTTCCGCCGGCCGACATCACGATCGAGCGCATCGGCGACCTGATCCACCTCCCATGGCCAACCGCGAGCAACCACTGACATGAGCCAGAAGATCCACCCCCTCGCCGGCCAGCCGGCACCTTACGACGTGCTGGTCGACGTGCCGCGGCTCGTCTCGGCCTACTACAGCGGCCGGCCCGATCCGTCGGTCGCGGCGCAGCGCGTGGCATTCGGCACGTCCGGCCACCGCGGCTCGTCCTTCGACAACTCGTTCAACGAATGGCACGTGCTGGCGGTGACGCAGGCGATCTGCGACTACCGCAAGCACAAGGGCATCGACGGCCCGCTGTTTCTCGGCATCGACACGCACGCGCTGTCGACGCCGGCCTGCAGCAGCGCCGTCGAGGTGCTGGCCGCCAACGGCGTCGAGTTGATGCTTTCGCAGGACGACGAGTACACGCCGACACCGGCGGTGTCGCATGCGATCCTGGTCTACAACCGCGGCCGTACGAGCGGACTGGCCGATGGCATCGTGATCACGCCATCGCACAACCCGCCCGAGAGCGGTGGCTTCAAGTACAACCCGCCCAACGGCGGCCCGGCCGGCACCGACATCACCTCGGCCGTCGAAGCCGCGGCCAACAAGATGCTGGCGGCCAACCTCGACGGCGTGAAGCGTCTCCCGCTGGCCCAGGCGCTCCGGGCATCGACCACGCACCGCCACGACTACCTGAACAGCTACGTCGGCGAGCTCGACCAGGCGATCGACATGGACGCGATCCGCGGCGTCGACGTCGAGCTCGGCGTCGATCCGCTGGGCGGCGCGGGCGTCAACTACTGGCCGGCCATCGCCGAGCGCTACAAGCTCAAGCTCACGGTACTGAACCGCGAGGTCGATCCGCGCTTCCGCTTCATGTCTCTCGACTGGGACGGCCGCATCCGCATGGACCCGTCGTCGCCGAGCGCGATGCATGGCCTGATCGCGCTGAAGGACCGCTTTCCGATCGCATTCGCCTGCGACACCGACCACGATCGGCATGGCATCGTGACGCGCACGGCGGGCCTGATGCAGCCCAACAACTACCTCGCGGTGATGGTCGACTACCTGTTCACGCACCGTCCGAAGTGGGCCGCCGACGCGGCCGTCGGCAAGACGCTGGTGAGCAGCCAGATGATCGACCGTGTGGCAGCCAGCCTGGGCCGCACGCTGTACGAGGTGCCGGTCGGCTTCAAGTACTTCGTCGATGGCCTGGTCGGCGGCACGCTGGGCTTCGGCGGCGAAGAGAGCGCGGGAGCGACCTTCCTGCGGCGCGACGGCTCGGTCTGGACGACCGACAAGGACGGCATCGTGGCCGCGCTGCTGTCGGGCGAGATCCGCGCGAAGACCGGCCGCGATCCCGGTGAACGTTTCGTAGAGCTCACGCAGACGCTCGGCAAGCCGGTGTCGGACCGTGTCGATGCGGCGGCCACGGTAGCCCAGAAGAAGCGGCTGTCGACGCTGTCGCCCGAGCAGGTGACATCGACCGAACTCGCCGGCGAAAAGGTGCTGCAGGTGCTGAGCCATGCGCCGGGCAATGGCGCGGCGATCGGTGGCGTGAAGGTCGTCACGGCCAACGGCTGGTTCGCGGCGCGGCCCTCCGGGACGGAAGACATCTACAAGATCTACGGCGAGAGCTTCGTCGGCCCCGACCACCTGCAACGCATCCTCGAGGAAGCGCAGCATGTGGTGGACGGCGCCCTGAACTAGGCGCGCCCCCAGGCTTCGGCACACTTCGCGTCGCCTCTCGCCGCCCCCCTTCCGGGGGCAACACCAGCGGCCCGGCAAAGCCGGTTCAGCGGTGTTTCTGGCCTCGAACGCCCGCCTCCACGACGCCTACGCGGATCAGGCGGCCAGTTCCTCCACGCGCAACGACGTCACTCCGCCGCTCACCTCCGCAAGCGACTGCAATGCATGCGCGGCGAGGTCCAGAACGCCTTGCGCTGCTGGCCCCGTGAGCACGAGCACCTGCGGGTCGGCACCCTCGCACCGGGCAGCAAGGGCGACCTGCCGCACCGGCACCTGCTGCTCGGCGAGACAGGCAGCGACACGCTGGATACCGCTCGCCGAGCGCACCGGCACACGCAGGAAATGCGGCGTGCTCACTGCTGCGCGTGGCAACACTGGCAGGTCGTTGGTCGCATGCGCATGCACGCCGAGATGCGGCACCTGGCGGGCCGCGTCGGCGCCATCGAGCCTCGCCACGTCGACCAGGTCGGCGATCACGGCCGACGCGGTCTGCTCCGAGCCGGCACCGGCGCCGTAATACAGCGTGACGCCGGCCGCATCGGCCTTCACCATCACCGCGTTCATCGCGCCATGCACGTTGGCCATCAGGTGCGTGGCGGGTATGAGCGCAGGCTGCACGCGCAGTTCAACGCCCTGCGCCTGCCGCCGTGCCACGCCGAGCAGCTTGATGCGAAATCCGAGTTGCTCGGCGCATGCCACATCGATGGCCTTCAGCTGCGCGATGCCCTCGATCTGCGCATCGGCGAAGCGCAACGGCATGCCGAAGGCATTGGCCGCCAGCAGCGAAAGCTTGTGGGCGGCATCGATGCCGTCGATGTCGAAGGTCGGATCGGCCTCGGCGTAGCCCAGTGCCTGGGCCTGAGCCAGCGCCACGGCGAAGTCCAGGCCCTCGTCGCGCATCTTGCTGAGAATGAAGTTGGTGGTGCCGTTGATGATGCCCGCGACCCACTCGATGCGGTTGGCCGCAAGCCCTTCACGCAACGCCTTGACGATGGGGATGCTCACCGCCACCGCGCCCTCGTAGGCGACGACCACGCCCTGCACGCGCGCCGCCGCGAAGATCTCCTCGCCATGCACCGCCAGCAGCGCCTTGTTGGCCGTGACCACGTGCTTGCCGTGCGCAATGGCCGCCAGCACCCAGTCGCGCGCCGGCCCGGTGCCACCGGCCACCTCGACCACCACGTCGACATCGGGATGGGTCGCGACCTGCATCGGGTCGTCGGTGAGCGGCAGATCCGGGCCGACGATCGACGAGGCGCGCGTCAGGTTGCGCGCCGCCACGATCACGAGTTCGATCGACCTGCCCGCCCGTGCAGCGATCTCTGCATGGTTGCGCGCCAACACGCGGAAGGTGCCGGAGCCGACCGTCCCGATGCCGATCATGCCGACGCGCAGCGCGCGGGTGGACGGGCGCTGCTCGCGCGAGGCGAGCGGCGTGAGGGACGCGTGGGATTCGACAGGATCTCGGTACATGGCATCAACTCCAAACGACAGAAAAACAAAACCCAGCTTCCAGAGCTGGGTTCATTCGTTCGGAGAGAGCGTGTACACCAGGTGGCTGCCGAAACGGCCACCTGCGCGTGCTCAGGTGGCCGCGGTGGTAATGGTGGTAATCATTCGAGCAACGACCATTGCCTGCGCGATGGCAGGCGGCATCATCCGGCTCATGCACGGTGTGCAGGCGGCGAAGGACGCGGTTTGAATGGAATGCTGGATCGACATGACGGCGAAAGTGTACCGCAGGCCTCAGCGAGCGCCGGCAGAAAGCCGCCGTTCCAGCCATGCGCTGTAGCGCGACAGCCCGTAGCACATCAGCCAGTACACCGCGGCGATGAACAGGTAGCCCTCGAGATAGAACGGCCGCCAGGTCGGATCGCCGCCCAACGCCAGGCCCAGCGCGCCGGTGAGCTCGAACAGGCCGACCACGGTCACCAGCGAGGTGTCCTTGAGCGTGCCCACCACGTTGTTCGTGAGCGCGGGCACGACCAGCCGCAGCGCCTGCGGCAGCACGATGTCGCGCTGCACCGGCCAGCGGCCGAAGCCGAGCGCCATCGCGGCGTCGATCTGCCCGCGCGGCACCGCCTGCAACCCGCCGCGCACGATCTCCGCAAGGTAGGCCGCGACGAATAGCGCGAGGCCGGTGAGCACGCGCACCAGCACGTCGGGCTGCCAACCCGCCGGCCACAGCAGCGGCAGCAGGAACGACGCCATGAACAGTACCGAGATCAACGGGACACCGCGCACCAGCTCGATGTAGGTGGCACTCAAGGTACGCGCCACCGGCCATTGCGAACGCCGCCCGAGCGCGAGCAGCAGCGCCAGCGGAAACGCCAGCGCCAACCCGACCACCGCCAGGCCGATCGTCAGCGGCAGCCCGCCCCAACGGCTGGTCGGCACTTCCGCCAGGCCGGCCATGCCGCCGCGCATCAACACGACGAACAGCGCCAACACGGCCGCCCACAGCGGCAGCAGCCACCAGCGCCAGCTCCGCGGCCAGGCGCTGAGCAGCGTCACGGCCGACAGCAGCACGACCGCGATCGCCGGCCGCCACTGGTCCTCGTAGGGATAGCGGCCGAACAGCAGCGGCCGCCACTTCTCGGCGATCACGCCCCAGCAGGCGCCGTGCTGCAGCCCGCGGCAGGCCTCGGCGTCGGGGCGGAACACCGCGTGCAGCACAGCCCAGTCGACGATGTGTGTGAGCAACCAGACGGCCAGCAGCAGGACGAGCAAGGTCGCCAGCGCACGCATCGGCGTACCGACGAGTTCGCCACGCCAGCGCTGCCAGGCGGGCACGACGGGCGCACCCTGCGCGGGGTCGGCCGTCGTCCGGTTCATTGCCAGCCTCGCAGCGCAACACGTGCGTTGTAGCGGTTCATGCCAGCCGAGATCAACAGCGACAGCAGCAGATAGACCGCCATCACCACCGCGATGCACTCGAAGGCGCGGCCGGTCGAATTGAGCGAGGTGTTCGCGACCGACACCAGTTCCGGATAGCCGACCGCCACCGCCAGCGAAGAATTCTTGGTGAGGCTCAGCAACTGGTTCGTCAACGACGGGACGATCACGCGCAGCGCCTGCGGCAGCACGACGATGCGCAGCTGCTGCACCGGCGTGAAGCCGAGCGCGCCCGCCGCCAGCTTCTGCCCTTGCGCGACCGAGCCGATGCCGGCACGCACGATCTCCGCGACGAAGGCCGCGGTGTAAAGCGCCAGCGCGCCGGTCACCGCGAGGTACTCGGGGCTCAGCGCCGCGCCCCCACTTACATTGAAGCTCCCGCGCTCGGGCCAGTCGATATCCGTCGGCCAGAACGCACCAGCCTCCCGCACCGGCCACGGCATCGACAGGCCGCCCTTGCTGAGCCAGACGCCGGGCAGCAGTTCCATGGCCTCGGTCGAGTCCGGGAGCAACTGGGTCAGCGCGAAGTACAGCATCAGCATCTGGACCAGCAGCGGGATGTTGCGCAGCGTCTGCACGTACACGCTGCACAGCCCGCGCACCAGCACATGCGGCGCGAGCCGGCCAATGCCGAGCAGGGTGCCCAGCACCACGGCGACGATCGCCGCAGGTACCGCGGCGCGCACCGTGTTGATCAGCCCGGCAAGAAAGGCACGCCAGAACGGCTGGCCCGAATCGAAGTCGAGCCAGCCCTCAGAAATCTCGAAGCCCGCCGATTGCGTCAGGAAGTCGAAGCCCGAGCGCACGCCGCGCGAGCGCAGCACCTCCAACGCGTGATGGACCACCCACACCACACCGCCCACGACGGCCAGCACCAAAAGCATCTGCACGACCCAGGCCAGCCAGACATCGCGGCGAGCACCACGCGCCCATTCACCCCGATTCATCGCGAAACCCCTCCCCCACCAGAAACACGACGGAACCGGCCCCGCCGGGCCGCTGGTGTTGCCCCCGGCAGGGGGGTGGCGAAAGGCGACCCGAAGTGCACTGAAGCCTGGGGGCGAGTCACCGTACAGGCAGCGCGTAGAGCAGACCGCCCTTGCTCCAGAGGTTGTTCGAGCCCCGCGGCAGCTTGAGCACCGACTTCGGACCGACGTTGCGCTCGAAGATCTCGCCGTAGTTGCCGACCGCCTTCACCGCACGGTACGACCAGTCCTTGTCCAGGCCCAGCAGCTTGCCGAGGTCGTCGCCCGTGCCAACCAGGCGCTGCTGCGCCGGGTCCTTGCTGTTCGCCTTGAGGTCGTCGATGTTCGCCTGCGTGATGCCCGCTTCCTCTGCCTCGATCAGTGCGTTCGGCACCCACTTGACGATGGCGAACCACTCGTCGTCGCCACGGCGCACCAGCGGTGCGAGCGGTTCCTTGGAGATGAGCTCCGGCAGGATCACGTAGTCGTCGGGGTTTGGCGCCTCCTTGTTGCGCAGACCGGCCAACGCAGATGTGTCGGTCGTGAAGGCCTGGCAGCGGCCCGCGAAGAAGGCCTTGAACGAGGCCTCGAAGCTTTCGAACACCACCGTCTTCACCGGAATGTTCTGGGCCTTGAAGTAATCGGCCACGTTCTTCTCGTTGGTGGTGCCCGACTGCGTGCAGATGGTGGCGTTCTTCAGCTGCTTGGCGCTGGTCACCTTGATCTTCTTCGGCACCAGGAAGCCCT
The DNA here is from genome assembly GCA_903872875.1 of uncultured Variovorax sp. Taxonomy (GTDB): domain Bacteria; phylum Pseudomonadota; class Gammaproteobacteria; order Burkholderiales; family Burkholderiaceae_C; genus Variovorax. The sequence continues at coordinate 5,857 of CAIQMJ010000811.1, read as the reverse complement.
GGCCATCGTAGTAGGTGATGGTAGTGAAGTTGAAGCCGAGCGACGCATCGCGCGTCAGTGTCCAGGTCGTGTTGCGCGCAAGGATGTCGATCTCGCCGGCTTGAAGGGCCGAGAAGCGCTGCTGCGAATTGAGCGGCACGAAGTCGACCTTCTTCGCGTCCCCGAGCACGGCGGCTGCGACTGCACGGCAGGTGTCGACGTCGAGCCCCGACCAGTTGCCCTGCGTGTCGGGCGCCGAGAAGCCCGCGACGCCGTTGGTGACGCCGCACTTGACGGTGCCGCGCTGCTTGACGGCGTCGAGCGTCTTGCCGGCAAAGGCGGCCGGTGCGGCAGCGAACGCCATGACGGCGGCGATGGCCGCGAGGGCCGGACGGATGTTCTGGTTCATGGTGTATTCCTCGATGACGGCGCCGGCAGTTTACGGGGCGTGTGAACAGTCTGCCAAAGAAGGGATGGGCACAAGCAAATTCTTCAGGAAACGCGTGCCTTCTTGGCTCACAATCGCGCGTCTTTTTAGAAAAGGTAGTGATTTCATGACCCGTTCCGACGACACCGGCAAACTCGTTCTTCGCCTGGCCCTGGGTATCCTGATCCTGCTGCATGGCATCGCCAAGCTGAGTTCGGGCGTGGGCTTCATCTCGGGCATGCTGGCCTCGCACGGCCTGCCGGCTGCGCTGGCCTACCTCGCCTATGTCGGTGAAATCGTCGCGCCGGTGTTGATCATCCTTGGCGTGTTCACCCGGCCCGCAGCGCTGGTCATTGCGATCAACATGCTGTTCGCCTTCGGCCTGGTCCACATGAAGGACTTGACCGCCATCACCAAGACCGGCGGCTGGGCGCTCGAACTGCAAGGCATGTACCTGTTCGGCGCCATCGCAGTGGCACTGCTCGGCGCCGGCGCAATCAGCCTGGGCGGCCGCGGCGGCAAATACAACTGAGACAACTGGCACGACCGGGACAACGGCAGCCGCCTGCAGCCAAGGCAGGCGCGCACGCCTTTCGACTCAGTCGTCCTCGGACGCATCGAGACCCGGAAACAGGACCTCGGTAAAGCCGAATCGCGAGAAGTCGCGTACCCGCATCGGGTAGAGCTTGCCCAGCAGGTGATCGACCTCGTGCTGCACGACACGCGCATGAAAGCCGCTCACGGTACGGTCGATCGGGTCGCCATAGGGGTCGAAGCCGGTGTAGCGGATGTTGGCGAAGCGCGGTACCACGCCACGCAGGCCGGGTACGGACAAGCAGCCTTCCCAGCCCTCTTCTTCCTCTTCGCCGAGTGGTGTGATCACCGGGTTCAGCAGCACCGTGCGCGGCACGACGGGTGCGTCCGGGTAGCGCGGGTTCACGGTGCTCGTGCCGAATATCACCAGTTGCTGGTCGACACCGATCTGCGGCGCCGCAAGGCCAGCGCCGTTCACGGCATGCATGGTCTCGAACATGTCGCGCACCAGCAGGTGCAGTTCATCGGTGTCGAAGGCTGTGACGGGCTGAGCGATGCGCAGCAGCCGCGGGTCGCCCATCTTGAGGATCTCGCGAATGGTCATGGGGCATTATCGCGAAGGGTTGCGGCCTACGCGATCACCCGCCGCAACGATGCAACTCAGTCCTGGTAAGCCCGCGGACGCGCACCAGGATTTGCCGCCGGACGCGGCCCCAGGTTCGGGCGCGGGCCTGCGCCGCCCTGAGGCGCCGGGCCGGCTTGCGGCGGAGGACCACCTTGCGGTCCGCCGGGGCGCGGTCCCGGACCGGCGCCAGGACCTGGCCGAGGCCCGTCGCCGGGACGCGGACCCGCTCCACCCCACGGACGCGGGCCATCGCCAGGGCGCGGCCCGGGACCATAGCCCGGACGCGGCCCCGGGCCATAGCCCGGTCGACCGTAATAGCCCGGGTACGCCGGCCGGCTGTAGTACGTCGGACCACTGTAGTAGCCACCGTTGATGTACACCGGCGCAACGACCGGCCCGGGGTTCGCATAGTAGGGCTCGGAATAAACCGCCGACCCCTCGTAGACGCCGCCGGGATAGGCGACACAGCCGCTCAGCACGGCGACGCTGCCCAGTGCCAGGCAGCTTCCAAGCAACCGAATCTTGTTCATGACTTTGTGACTCCCTGAATAGGTAACGGTTCAACGTGCCAACGTAAAGCCTGCCGACTGCGCCCGTGTGAAGCTGCGTAACCCGAGGTAAAGCGGGAGGCGGCCTACGGCCTGCCTGCCGCAGCAAGCGTTCAGACGCCGTTCTCGATCAGCGCCAGCATGGCTGCCTCGTCGATCACCGTCACGCCCAGCGTGATCGCCTTCTCGAGCTTGCTGCCGGCTTCGGCGCCCGCCACGACGTAGTCGGTCTTCTTGCTGACGGAACCCGCCACCTTGGCGCCGGCCGCTTCCAACATGTCCTTCGCGTCATCGCGACTGAGCGCCGGCAGCGTGCCGGTGATGACGAAGGTCTTGCCGGCGAGCGGCTTCGGGGCGCGCGCTGCCGGCTCGCCCTCCTCCCAGGTCAGACCACAGGCGCGCAATTGCTCGACCACCTCGCGGTTGTGCGGCTGGTCGAAGAAGGTCCGCAGACTGGTCGCGACCACCGGCCCGACGTCGTTGACTTCCAGCAACTGCTCCTCCGTCGCGTCCATGATCGCGTCGAGCTTGCCGAAATGCTTCGCGAGATCCTTGGCCGTGCTCTCGCCGATGTGGCGGATGCCCAAGCCGAACAGGAAGCGTGGCAACGTGGTCTTCTTCGACTTTTCCAGCGCCTCGACCAGGTTGGCCGCCGACTTGTCGGCCATGCGCTCGAGCCCGACCAGGGTCGTGAAACCCAGCTTGTAGAGGTCCGGCAGCGTGCGGATCAGGTTGGCATCGACAAGCTGTTCGACGAGCTTGTCGCCGAGCCCGTCGACGTCGACGGCGCGCCGTGCCGCGAAGTGCAGGATCGCTTCCTTGCGCTGCGCGCCGCAGAACAGGCCGCCCGTGCAGCGGTAGTCGACCTCGCCCTCTTCCCGCAAGGCGTCGGAGCCGCAGACCGGACACTTGCGCGGCATCGTGAACACCGGGCCGCGCTGATCGTCCGGCTTCGCCAGGCTGTCCGGCACGACCCCGACCACCTCGGGAATCACATCGCCCGCGCGGCGCACGATCACGGTATCGCCGACACGCACGTCCTTGCGGCGCGCCTCGTCCTCGTTGTGCAGCGTGGCGTTGGTCACGGTCACACCACCGACGAACACGGGTGCCAGCTTGGCGACCGGCGTGAGCTTGCCGGTCCGGCCGACCTGCACTTCGATCGCCAGCACCTCGGTCAATTGCTCCTGCGCCGGGTACTTGTGCGCGACCGCCCAGCGCGGCTCGCGCGAGATGAAGCCGAGCTGCCGTTGCAGCGCCACGCTGTCGACCTTGTAGACGACGCCGTCGATGTCGTAGGGCAGCGTGTCGCGCTGCTGGCCCATGGCCTCGTGAAAGGCGACCAGTTCCTCGGCGCCGGAGGCCCGCCGGGTCTGCGTGGCCACCGGAAAGCCCCAGGCCAGGAACTGCTGCAGCCAGTCGAACTGCGTCGGGCAATCGGGGCCGCCGTCCTCCGGCGCGCTGACCTCGCCAAGGCCGTAGGCGAAGAAGCTCAGCGGACGATGGGCCGCAACGGCCGGGTCCAGCTGGCGGACCGCGCCGGCCGCGGCGTTGCGCGGATTCACGAAGACCTTCTCGTTCTTCTGGCCGGCCGCGATCTTTTCGCGCTGACGCTCGTTGAGCGCCTCGAACTGGTCGCGGCGCATGTAGACCTCGCCGCGCACCTCGACCACCGGCGGCACGGCGTCGCCATGCAGGCGCAACGGAATCTGCCGCAGCATGCGGATGTTGTGCGTGACGTCTTCGCCGACCTCGCCGTCGCCGCGCGTCGCGGCCTGCACCAGAACGCCCTGCTCGTAGCGCAGGTTGATCGCCAGACCGTCGAACTTGAGCTCGCAGACATAGCCGACGGGCGGCGCGTCCTCCGCCAGCCCGAGCTCGCGCCGCACGCGCGCATCGAAGGCGCTCGCGCCGCCGGCGGTGATGTCGGTTTCGGTGCGGATCGACAACATCGGCACCTTGTGGCGCACCTTGGTGAAGCCCTCGAGCGCCTTGCCGCCGACCCGACGCGTCGGTGAGTCGGGGGTCTCGAGTTCGGGAAATTCGGTCTCGAGCGCCTGCAGGCGCTGGAACATCCGGTCGTACTCGGCGTCCGGCATTTCGGGCGCATCGAGAACGTAATAGAGGTGTGCGTGGTGGCGCAGCTTCTTGCCCAGGGCAAGGGCCTCGCGCGCCGCGTCGACAAAAGAAGTCATGGCGTCAGCTGAACAAACGCCGCGCCAGCGGCGAACCCGATGGAAGGTCGCGCGAATCGAGCGTGTCGTACAGCTGCTCCAGGTCGCCACCGATCACGTCCATCGTCTCTTCGCGCAGCAACTGGCCGTCACCGTCCGTCACCACGCCGTCCATTTCCCGTGCCAGCGTGGCGGCGGCTTCGCGCAGCCGGACGAAGGGCTGCTCGCCGCGCTCGACCTGCGGCACGTCCAGGCTCAGCGTGAGCTCGCGGATCGCCGACTGCGCCGGATCGTCCGCCAGCGCAGCCTGCGTGTCGAAGGACAGACCGATGATCGGTGGCATACCCGGCTCGCCAGTGGGCAGCACCATGCGCCCCGGGATGATGCCCGCGACGAAGCCCAGCCGCACCGCGTTCTGCTGCACGTAGCCCGGACTCCAGGCCGCATGCCGCGCACGCAGCACGAAGCCGAGTTGTGCGTCATGCGCGCTCGCGAACTGGTCGAGCTCGCGCGCACGCGCCACCTCGTCCAGCATCTCGGGAAATTCGGGCGCGCCGTTGACTGCATCGGCAAAGGCCTGTGCCTTGACGACGAATTCAGAGTATTCGATCTCGTTGAGCGCACCGGTGCGATTGGCCAGCTGCACGCCGACCTGGAAAGCGCCGTAGCGCTGGCCAGGCACAGGTGGCTCCCATTCGCCGTTGTGCGCATTCAGCCCCTCGATGGCGACCGGCTTGCTGCCGGCGCGCCGCGTGGCCGGCATGGCGGCAATCGCGGCATCGCCGGACACCAGGCCGTCCAGCGAGACCGGCGCGATCACGTCGATCAGCGGGTCGAGTCCGCCGCGGCGCTCGCCGGACGGTGCCGGCAGCACGCTGGGCGCAGGCAGGTCGGGGTCGAACAGCGGCTCGTGGCGCTCGCTGCCGGTGACGGCGTTCGGGTCGGTATGCAACGTGGGCTCCTGCATGCCATCGACCGGTGCCGACGTGGCGGCATCGGCCGGCAATTCGCTGTCGGCAGCATCGGGCTGGCGTGGCGCGTTGCGGCGCGACACCCAGGTGTTGTAGGCGACCAGCCCCGCGAGCACGAGCCCACCGAGGATCGCGAGGGCGACAGTCAAACTGCTCATCGTGCGCCTCTCATGCGTCAGCCATCGAGACGGCGGCTTCCATGTCGACCGCGACGATGCGCGAAACGCCCTGCTCCTGCATCGTCACGCCGATCAGTTGCTCGGCCATCTCCATCGCGATCTTGTTGTGGCTGATGAACAGGAACTGCGTCTCCTTGCTCATGGCGGACACCAGCTTGGCATAGCGTTCGGTATTGGCGTCGTCCAGCGGCGCATCGACCTCGTCCAGCAAACAGAAGGGCGCGGGGTTCAGCTGGAAGATCGCAAACACGAGCGCGATGGCCGTCAGCGCCTTCTCCCCTCCCGACAGCAGGTGGATGGTCTGGTTCTTCTTGCCGGGCGGCTGCGCCAGCGCATCACCGAATTCCAGCTCAAGGAGCAGGCCGCACGGCTTGGCTTCGAGCAGTACGCGCAGTTGCTGGCCGATGCGCAGGCGGACCT
>CAIQMJ010000810.1 GCA_903872875.1 uncultured Variovorax sp. | reverse complement strand
TGGCGCGCGCGGCGGCGCCGGGCGATGCCTTCGCGCCGGGCTCCACCGGCGCCTCCGGCGCGGTGGACAGCAGCCGCAGCACGCCTTCGGCCGCCTCGCCGCTGGTGCCGGCGTAGTCGCCGTCGAGTCGGTAGAGGCCGGCGCCCGCGTGGCTGTCGACCACGGTGAGCGCTGCGTCTTTCTCGAGCATGTAGTCGAGTGTGGCGATCAGCACCGTGTGCTTGAGCACGTCGGCGTGGTTGCCGGCATGGAAGGCGTGGCGGTAACTGAACATGAGGGAATTCCGGATGAGGTCGTTGCCGTCGGTGTGTAAAGTCGGAGAGGCAACAACTATTTACAAATGAGGGGAGCGGATGAATCCGTGGAGTGGGCGATTTTGGGGCCTTGTGGCCCTTGCCGCGATTTTCGCGGTGTTGACCGGTTGTGCATCGGTCACGCAGGGCACCGAGCAATCGATCAAGGTCGAGACGCTGACAGCGGCCGGACAGAGCATCGACGGCGCACAGTGCCAGTGGTCGAACGACAAGGGTTCGGCCACGATGGCTTCGGGCCAGTCGGCGCTGGTGCGCCGCTCGGGCGCAAACCTTTCGTTGCGCTGTGACATGGCAGGGCAGCCGACCGCCAAGGGGCAGGCGATTTCGCGTGCCAATGCGGGGTTGGCGGGCAACATCCTCATCGGCGGCGGCATCGGGGCTGCGATCGACGTGGGCACGGGGGCCGCCTATACCTATCCGACCTGGATCCAGCTCGTGTTCGGGGAAGAGCGCCTCTACGACCGCGGGGAGCATCGTGACGACAGTGCCGCAACCGGAACCGTGGTGCAGCCGAACGCGTCCGTGGCGGTGGCGAGCGCGGGGGCGTCGCCGCCGGCTGTCGCAGCTGCAGTGCCTGTGCCTGTGCCTGTGGCCGTCGCCACGCCAACTGTGCCTGCTTCGTCAGCGGTACCCACAGTACCTGCCGCGCCCGCTGTGCAGCCACCAGCGCCGCTGCCGGCGCGGCAGGCGTCTTCGTTGTCCGCGCCGCTGCGTCGCGGCGACACGCTCGAATACGTGCTGATCGACAGGTTGACGCAGACGCGCGCGCCGGTCCTCTACCGCGTGGATCGCATCGATGGCGACAGCATCCTTTTCAACCAGGGTGGGCGCGTCGAGCGCGATGATGGGCGGGTGGTCTCGATCTCGTCGGCCGCAGGCGGCCTCTACGATTCGGCGTCGCCGCCGGAGGGCTGGGGCCGGCCCGGCCTGACGAACGGCATGCGCTGGCGCGCCGAATACGAGAGCACCAACGGCGAGAAGGCGCGCTATGCACTCGAGGCGACGGCGCTGGGCGACGCATCGCTGCGGATCGATGGGCTGGATGTCGCGGCACGAGAGATCACCTACACCGGCTGGATGTATGCGAGCGTGGGCGTCGGGCCTGCGCAAGCATTGCCTTTCAAGGCGACGGTGTTCTATTCCGCCGACCTTGGGCGTGTCGTGAAATTCGAGGCCGAATACCGGCGAGTCAACCTGGGGACCAGCCGGGAGGCGCTGGAACTCGTGCGGATCTGGCGTTGAGCAGCGCCGGCTCACGGTCGAGTTGCCTGGATTGGGGGCCGCGTCATATAATCGCAGGCTTCGCAGCGTTTTTGGCCCCGCGGCGGAAGAATTCACCCACCTAAGAGATTCCCAGCAGAGGAACACCGACCGTGGAAAAGGGCCAGCCAAACCCTCTTCGAAGAGAAAACTCATGAAAACGTTCAGCGCCAAACCCGCTGACGTGACGCACGAGTGGTTTGTGATTGACGCGACCGACAAGGTCCTCGGACGAGTAGCCAGCGAAGTTGCTCTCCGTTTGCGCGGCAAACACAAGGCCATTTACACGCCTCACGTCGATACCGGTGACTTCATCGTCATCATCAACGCAGCACAACTGCGCGTCACCGGCGCCAAGTCGATCGACAAGGTGTACTACCGCCACTCGGGCTACCCGGGCGGTATCACGGCGACGAACTTCCGCGACATGCAATCCAAGCACCCAGGCCGCGCCCTGGAAAAGGCTGTCAAGGGCATGCTGCCCAAGGGCCCGCTGGGTTACGCCATGATCAAGAAACTCAAGGTCTACGGTGGCGCAGAGCACCCGCATACCGCCCAGCAGCCCAAAGCGCTGGAAATCTAAGGAGCCTTGAGAATGATTGGTGAATGGAACAATGGCACCGGCCGTCGCAAATCCAGCGTCGCTCGTGTGTTCATCAAAAAGGGCACCGGCAAGATCACGGTCAATGGCAAGGACATCCAGGCTTATTTCGGCCGGGAAACTTCCATCATGATCGCGAAGCAACCGCTGTTCCTCACGAACAACGTCGAGACCTTCGACATCATGATCAACGTCAATGGCGGCGGTGAATCGGGTCAGGCCGGCGCAGCGCGCCACGGCATCACCCGCGCACTGATCGACTATGACGCAACGCTGAAGCCGGTGCTGAGCCAAGCCGGCTTCGTGACCCGTGACGCACGCGAAGTCGAGCGTAAGAAGGTCGGCTTGCACTCTGCCCGCCGCCGCAAGCAATTCTCCAAGCGTTGATCTTCACCGCTTCGAGTCGACAGAGCCGCCTTCGGGCGGTTTTGTTTTTTGAAGCCCGCACTGCCATCGTCGTCAAATTGCCGGCGCCGACTTGCGAACGCCGATTGCGATAGCATTTGCCTCTTGCGTCTTTGTGCGCACCCCACCGGAGTTCACCATGAGTGCTGTTGCCGAAACCATCCAGACCCCGACCCAGATGCCCGAGCCGATCGTCTTCACCGACAGCGCTGCGGCCAAGGTTGCTGACCTGATCGCCGAAGAAGGCAATCCCGAGTTGAAGTTGCGCGTGTTCGTCCAGGGTGGCGGCTGCTCGGGCTTCCAGTATGGCTTCACCTTCGACGAAATCACCAACGAAGACGACACCACCATGACAAAGAACGGTGTGTCGCTGTTGATCGATGCGATGAGCTATCAGTATCTGGTCGGTGCCGAGATCGACTACAAGGAAGATCTGCAGGGCGCCCAGTTCGTCATCAAGAACCCGAACGCCACCAGCACCTGCGGCTGTGGCTCGAGCTTCTCTGCCTGACCATCGGTCCACGGCGGTGCATGACAGCAGCGTCTGCGCCGCACCCAACGAAACCGCCTGAGGGCGGTTTTTTTGCGTCCTGCATCGTCTCCCCCATCGGCACTTCGCGCATGTCTTCTGAAACCACCGCCCGCAAGAGTTTGCTGTGGCTCGTCGCCGTCGGCTTCTTCATGCAGACGCTCGATGCGACCATCATCAACACCGCGCTGCCGGCCATGGCCGCGAGTCTGGGCGAGAGTCCGCTGCGGATGCAGTCGGTCATCGTGGCCTATGCGCTCACGATGGCCATGTTGATACCGGCTTCGGGTTGGATTGCCGATCGCTTCGGCACGCGGCGGGTGTTCTTCGGTGCCATCGTGATGTTCGTGCTGGGCTCGGTGGCTTGCGCGTTGTCGCAGAGCCTGGGCCAACTGGTGGCGTCTCGCGTGCTGCAGGGCCTGGGCGGCGCGCTTCTGCTGCCCGTCGGACGCCTGTCGGTCCTGCGCACGGTGCCGCGCGATCAGTTCCTGCAGGCCATGAGTTTCGTCGCGATCCCGGGCTTGATCGGGCCGCTGATGGGGCCGACGCTCGGCGGCTGGCTTGTTCAATACGCGTCATGGCACTGGATCTTCCTGATCAATGTGCCGGTGGGTTTGCTGGGTTGCATCGCCACCGTGCGTTTCATGCCGGACATTCGCGGGCTGGTGCAGCGGCGCTTCGACGTCATCGGCTACGGTATGTTGGCGATAGGCATGGTGACGATCTCGCTGGCGGTCGACGGCGTTGCCGAGCTGGGGCTGCGGCAGGTGAGCGTGCTGGTGCTGATGATCTTCGGCTTTGCCTGCCTGGCGGGCTACTGGCTGCACGCCGCGCGTCGACCGGAGCCGCTGTTCTCGCCTTTGCTGTTCAAGGTGCCAACGCTCAGCATCGGCCTGATCGGCAACTTGTTCTCGCGGTTGGGCAGCGGCTGCATGCCTTTCCTCGTACCGTTGCTGCTTCAGGTGTCGATGGGATATTCGCCGTTGCACGCCGGTCTGATGATGCTGCCGATCGCCATGGCCGGCATGACCATGAAGCGTTTCACAACGCCGTTGATCCAGCGGCACGGCTATCGCACCGTGCTGGTCGTGAACACCATGCTGGTCGGTCTCACGATGGCAAGCTTTGCGCTGTCGACGCCCGGTCAACCCGTTGCGCTGCATGCCGTGCAACTGCTGCTGTTCGGCGCGGTCAACTCGCTGCAGTTCACCGCCATGAATACCGTCACCTTGCGTGACCTCGATGGGAGCATGGCCAGCAGTGGCAACAGTCTGCTGTCGATGGTGCAGATGCTTGCGATGAGCCTGGGTGTGGCGGTCGCGAGCTCGGTGCTCGGCGGCTACACCGGCATGTTCGGGACGACGCTGCCGATCGACACGCTGCATGCGTTCCAGGCGACCTTCGCGACGATGGGCTTGATCACGTTGGCTTCGGCGTTGATCTTCTGGCACCTGCCGGCGGAGGCGCGCGCCGTGCAGCCTCCGCAGCCCGAAGTCTCCGGACAGGGCTGACTGCCGGGCCGGGCCCGGATTCGTCCAGGGCACGTCGCCCCGGGGCGTCCGTTTCCAGAGGCCTCAGGCCGGATAGATTGCGCCCAGCACACGATTGCCCCTTGCGCCGGTCACACTGGCGAGGTTGCCTGGTTCGCGCCTCAGCGTTGCGCGTGCAAGCCACGCGAATGCGGCGGCTTCGACCTGCTGTGGAGGCAGTCCGCGCTGCGCGGAAGAGACGACCGCGACGCCAGGAAGCATGGCTTCCAGCCGTAACATCAGGTGTGTGTTGAGTGCGCCACCTCCGCAGACGACGAGCGTCCGGCAGGCCGCACCATGGCGCTTCAGTTCCGCCGCGCAGGCCGCCGCCGTGAATTCCGCGAGCGTTGCCTGCACGTCGGCCGGCGCGGCCTGCTGGTCGGCCAGCCGCTCGGACAACCAGTCCGGATTGAACAGATCGCGGCCGGTGCTTTTCGGCGGCAGCCTGGCCAGAAAGGGTTCGGCGAGCAGGCGGGCCAGCAATTCGGGCAGCACACGCCCACTGGCTGCCCAGCCTCCGTCGATGTCGAAGGGTTGGCTGGTATGACGGTCGCACCAATAGTCCATCAGCGCGTTGCCGGGGCCGCAGTCGAAGCCCAGTACCGATCCGCCGGCCAGCCGCGCCGGCAATACGCTCAGGTTCGAGATACCGCCCAGATTGAGGACGGCCACGGCTTCCGTCGCCTGCCCGAAGAGCGCATGGTGAAAGGCTGGGACGAGCGGCGCGCCCTGGCCGCCCGCTGCAACGTCGCGGCTGCGGAAATCCGCCACGACGTCGATGCCGGTGCGCTCCGCAAGCAGCGCGGCATTGTTGAGTTGCAGCGTGTACCCGATACCGTCGAATTCGCCGGGCCGGTGCCGGACGGTCTGGCCGTGTGCGCCGATGGCGGCGATCGCGCCGACCGGGAGCCCCACTGCCTGCAGCAATTGCTCGGTGACCTGCGCGTAGACCACCGCGAGGCCGGTCGACGCCAGGGCTGCGCGATGGAGCTCGTCGCTGCCACGCGGTGCATTCAGGGCAAGAAGTTCTGCGCGAAGTGCGGCGGGTAATGGCGCGGTCGCATAGGCCTGCACTGCCATGCGGTCATTGGAGAACTCGGCGACAACGCCGTCGACACCGTCGAGGGATGTACCCGACATCAGGCCGATGAAGCGCTCAGCCATGGTGGAAAAAGGCGGGTGCGCCAGCTGATCGGCGCGCCAGCCTCAGTCGGCGCTGGCCTGGATCACCGAGAAGGCCGCGGCCAACTCGGTGCGTGTGGCTTGTGCCAGTCGATCGAAGGCAGGGCGCGAGGCCGCTGCGATCGGGGTGCCACCGCTGTCCTGCTTGGCAACGTTGGAGGGATCGGTATAGACGCCGTTCACGCGGAGCTCGAAATGCAGGTGCGGACCGGTCGCCCAGCCCGTCGAGCCCACGGCGCCGATGAACTGGCTCTGATTCACGGCCTGGCCGACGCGAACGTCGATGCGGCTCAGGTGGGCGTAGACCGTTTCCTGGCTGTTGCGGTGCTTCAGGATGATCACATTGCCGTATCCGTTCTGCTGGCCGGCAAATTCGACCGTGCCGTCGCCGACGGCGCGCACCGCAGTGCCGGTCGGCGCAGCGAAGTCGATGCCGGTGTGCTTGCGCCAGGTGTTCATGATCGGATGCAGGCGCATCGCGAAACCGCTGGAGATCCGGGAAAACTCGACCGGCGAGCTCAGGAAGGCGCGCACCAGACTGTCGCCGTTCGGGCGGTAGTAGGCGCCCTTCTTGCCGGGTTCCTGGAACCACAGCGCCTGGTGGACCTTGCCGTTGTTCTCGAATTCAGCCGAAAGCACGCGACCGGTGCGCATCGTCTGGCCGTCGGCCTCGAAGGTTTCGTAGACCGCCGCGAAGCGATCGCCCTTGCGCAGGGTACGGAAATCCACGTCGCCCGAGAACACGTCGGCCAGCTGGCTGGCGATCGCGTCCGGAATGCGGGCTTCGTCGGTGGCGGCGAACAGCGAACTGCGGATCACGCCGCTGGCCAGCCGGCTCGCCGAGGTGAGTGCGTCGTCTTCGGTGGCGACTGTGAAGGTGGCGCCGGTGCGGCTCACGACCAGGCGCTTGAAGCTGCCGTCGTTGCCGGGCATCCAGCGAGCGCTCAGGCGCTGCAGCGAATTGTCGCGTCCGGCCTCGGCCGTCACGGTGCGGCCCACACGGCTCAGCAGCGCGTTCCGCGCTTCGGAATTGCCGCGTACGAAGGCGGCAGCGGCCGGATCGGCGATGCCCAAGCGCTTCAGCAGCGCTTCGATGGTGTCGCTCGAGCGAGTGGTTTCGGTCCGGAACAGGGTGAAGTCGTGGGTGTCGAGCGCCTCTGCCTGATCGGCGAAGGGCACGGCGCGGACAGCTTCCAGAACCTGCTTTACCGGCAGGTCGGCGGCGTCAGGGCCCAGCGATGCGACTGCGAAGGCACCGCCGCCGGCGCACAGCAGAAGCGTGCCGATGGCGGCAGCGATGTGTTTGGGATACGTACGGAAGGTGTGGGCCACGCGTGAAGCAAGCAACTCCTCGGCGGCAAGAATGGCGTTGATCAACGTCTGAAAATCCCGTGTCGGTTCGGCAAATCTGTGCTGTAGGACCCCAGGCAGCGGGATGGCAGGACAGTGCGGAAGAAGCGCCGCTTAGAATCCGGCGCTTGAAAAGTCGGGCTCAGTATAGCTTCGGCGCTTGAAAATGAGGCAGAAAGCCCAATGAATTCCGAGCCTGTTACACACAAAGAAATCTCCGAACTTGTAGGACGCGCACTCGACATTTCCCTCCGCGGGACTGACGAGCTCCTGCCCCAGGAGGAGTGGATCCGCAAGCTCCAGCGCTCCGAGGTCACCGGCACGCCGTTGCGCATCAAGCTGGGGCTGGACCCGACGGCGCCCGACATCCACATCGGCCACACCGTGGTGCTCAACAAGATGCGCCAGCTGCAGGACCTGGGGCACACCGTCATCTTTTTGATCG
>CAIQMJ010000809.1 GCA_903872875.1 uncultured Variovorax sp. | reverse complement strand
CCGCGAGGAAGGGTACGCAGCCTCTATGTATCTGCGTTGATCTCTCGACATAACTAGAATCAGCTCAGAATTCTTGCACATCTGGAGATTTATCTGTCGAGCTATATGACCGGAGATGTCCACTCCCTTTTCCGTCATCAGTTCGACGGCGGCAGGATCCGCATGTTGACCGATCAAGGCACCCGTGCCGGCCGAATTTATTTCGATTTTAGGTAACGCCAGTTTCAACAGCCCTTCGGCCATCGGACTTCGACATATATTTCCCACGCATACAACAAGTACTGACTTCATCTTGAAATCGTTTCGCTGCCGTAATTGATCACGCTGGCGGCGGGCACGATCAAGTTGATCAGACGACTCCACTCGACAAGCGGAACCGGATCAATGTAAACCACGTCGCGCGGCGCCAGCGCGAAGCGATCAGCCAATCCAAGCGCCGCTGGATTTTTTGCGTCCAGATGAAAGATAGACGGGCTGCCGTTGGGCGAATTCCGAATCACATAGATTTGACCCGGATTGGCAGTGGCCAGGTTGGGACCACCAGCTTCGCCCAGGGCTTCATTCAGCGACAACTTTCCATTTCGCATCAACAGCGCCGACGGCCTCAGTATTTCACCCATCACATAGACTTTGCTGTCTTCACGATTTCTGATATTGATGATGTCACCATTCTGCAGCGGGATACGGCTCGCATCAGCACCAGCCTCCTGAAGGAATTGCAGATTGATCAGGGTGGTCTTGTTGTTTCTAGTCAGTGTCACAAAAGAGCGATCCCCCGAAATGGTGATTCCGCCCGCACGGCTGATCGCTTCGGCCAAGGTCATTGGGATATCTGTGAACACCTGCAAGCCTGGCGTCTTCACTTCGCCCTCGACATACGCTCTTCTGCTACGGAACGACTGAATTCGAACGCTGACCTGGGGATCCCTGATATATGTCGCGATTCTCCTCGTGATGAGTTCGGACGCCTGTATTTCGGTCAACCCGCCCAGTTTGACCTTGCCTACGTATGGAAATGCAAGTTCGCCATTCGCATCGACCAGGAAACCCGGAACGAGGTTGACAACTGTCGGGTCAGATGCCGGAGGTGACGCGATCATCCCGCCCGCGTTGGGCAGCAACTCGGGATGGTCATACACCGAAATGCCAAGGACATCGCCAGGACCGATCGTATACATCGGCGCAATGCCAAATAACTGGCGGACATCACTCGGAATTTCCGTCGGACGGCTCTGCAGTTGCGCACGGATCAATGCCGGTGAAATTGGGGTGATTGCGCCAACGGGCGCGTCGTCGTCGACGGGCGCGCTCTCTTGAACCGGTCTATATCCCAGAACGTGAGTTTTCTCGCGCGCTGGATCGCTGGCGCCCTCCAGCTTTGCGAAGCCAGGAGCGCCGCAAGCCTGGAGTGCCAGAACGCCAACGACACCACATCCCAGCATGCAACTACGCATCCAGTTCAGAGTTGCAACACGAGTCATGTATTTATGCACCTTAGTCAACCTACAAATCTCATTATTTAGCAAAATTCAACGCATAGACTTAATGCGTACTTATGATCGTTCCAGCAATTCGAAGTTGAGTTATCGACT
>CAIQMJ010000808.1 GCA_903872875.1 uncultured Variovorax sp. | reverse complement strand
CGCCCTCGTCCAGCAGGCGCTGCACGTCGTCGCTGCGTTGCGAAAAGTGCGAAGCGAACCGCGCATGGACCGAGGCGCAGTAGATGCAGCCGTTGTAGCGCGATGCCGCCGCGGCCGACAGCTCGCGCTCGGCACGGGGCAGGCCGGCTTCGGGGTTGTAGAAGATGTCCTTGTCGGTCAGCGTACGCGACCGCAGGATGTCCGGATCGCGTGCCAGCAGCATGAAGTACGGCGACTTGGCGCGCGACGCATCGACCAGGCCGGCGCGGTGGCGGTCGGTCAGTTCGCTTTCGGGCAGCGGTGCAAGCCACGGCAGCCATTGCAGCTCGGCCTGCGTGAAGGCCACGGGCGGCGTATGGCCGGGGTGGCGAAGGGTGGTTTCGTTGCTCATGGTCAGGCCTTCCGGCTCGGTTCGGATGCGGCGGGAGAGGACGGATGGGCGGCCAGCGCCTGCAGGCCGATCACCACGCGGATCTGGAAAGCCAGGAAGGCCACCAACTGCGACAACGTGACGATTTCGGTCGTCGACCAGCCGGCATCCAGCAAGGCCTGCAGCGCAGCCGCACTCGCATCGCGCGGATGGAACACCAGCAGATGGGCATGCGCCAGCCCGGCGGACAGCCGCGCGCCGAGCACGGTGCGATGCGTCTCGCCCACGCCCCATTGCGGACCATCGACGTCTTCGGCACTCAACGGCCCGGCCGGGTAGCGGCCGTACGGACCCTGCGCATGGCCCGCCGCGGCCTCCGCCTCGATGGCCCGGCGCAGCGCCGGCGTGGCGCCGCCGTCGGCGAGCGCGGTCGCATAGAACGCAGCGGCGCCCGGATGCGCATGCAGCGTGGCGACGAAGGCGGCCACCGCAAAGCGCTCGGTGCGGGTGAAGGCGCTCCTTGCGGCATCGGACTCGACCGGTTCGAACAGCGCCAGGTAACTCTGCTGTGCATGCTCGCGTGCCTGCAGGCGCTGGTTGCGCAGGAGATCGGCCGGGTCGCCCGGGCGCAGCCCGGTCAGACGGTCGATCACGTCGGGAATGGAATGGGATGTCATGCGTACGAAGCCTGGGGTTGTTCGGCGGCCAGCCGGGGTGCGACCTCGCTCGCCAGCAGCGAGATCGAACGGAGGATGAAGGCGTGCGGCGGATCGACCGGATGCACCTGGAACACCAGGTCGGTCACGTGGTCGAGCGTGCGGTCCGCGCGCAGCGAGGCGACGACGTCGTCCGGCGTGCCGACGTGGACGTCGTAGCCGGCGATGAGTTCGGCCAGGCTCGCGTGCGGGCCGGGCCGCGTGGGGTCGGCCGATGACATCAGCGCCGCGCCGCGCCGCAGCCCGGCTTCGGCCAGCCGGAGCGCCTCGCGCCGGTCGTCCGCCACGAAGACCGAGCGCGAGCCCAGGATGCGTGGCGCACGCCCCGGCGGCAGCGCGGCGCGGTAGGCGTCGATGATGGGCTGCTGGATCTCGGCCAGCGAAAGCCCGGGCTGGCCGGCGGGCCGGGGCTGCGTCCGCGACAGCATGAGCCCGTCGCCGGCCAGGCCGGCGCGCGCACCGCCGGCCACCGAGAAGGTCGCCTGCCAGAAGCGGTCGAGCAACTGCGGTGCGGCCGGGTAGAGCGTGTCGCCGCCGGCCAGCGGCGCGCCCGCAAGGGCGCTGCGCACCTGCGCGAGATGGCGCGAGAAGATCTCGGCGCGCTGCTCGCTCGCCAGTCCGAAGGCGGTGAACGAGGCCGGCGTGCCGCCGGTGCCGACACCGAATTCGAGCCGCCCGCCGGACAGCAGGTCGAACACCGCGGCGTCTTCCGCCACGCGCACCGCGTTCTCCATCGGCAGCGTGACGATGCCGGTGCCGAGCCGGATGCGCCGCGTGCGCGCGGCCACCGCGGCGAGGAACACGAAGGGCGACGGCAATCCGCCTTCGGCCTCATGGAAATGATGCTGCGCAACCCAGGCGCTGTCGAAACCGGCCGCCTCGGCATGGGCGATCTGTTCGATCACGAGGCGATAGCGCTCCGCGGCAGGCACGGCGTCGAGCAGGCGGCTGAAGAAGCCGAGGCGCCGGCGTGCGGCTGGCGCGGAAGAGGTCGCAGTCACGATGGAATTTCCTTCGACAGCGCAGCAATGGGCGCGTTGCCGGCCGCCGCAAGTTCCGTGCGCAGCGGCGCGCCATGCGTGAGGCGGGCGTCGAATCCGTCCCGGCCGCCTGCGCGGGCCGATCGCAGGAACACGCCGAAGGGCCCATCGCCATAGGCCGCCAGCCGCCTGGCCAGGATGTCGCTGGCGCCACCTTCGTGCAGCCTCGGCGACACCAGCAGCAGCGTGCTGCTGCCCAATGCGATCAACGCGACACGTGCGCTCCCGTCGGGCAGCGTGGCGGCCGGCCCGACGGCCGATGCGCCGGACTCGCCCAGCAGTGCGCGGTAGCGGGCCAGCGAGGCGTCGATGTCGTGCACGGCGATCGACAGGCTGGCGACGCCTTCCACGCCGTTCGGGTGGATGCGCGCATCGCCCTCGGGCACGCGCAGCGCGCGCGGACTGATGTCGCCGCACAGGAAAGGCAGGTCGGTCGACGACGGCCGCGCGGTCTGCCAGCGCAGCCGCTGGCCGTCGGGTCTCACCCGGCCGCCGTCCAGCGGACCTTCGAGCGCGAGGCCGCGGCTTGCCGCGTCGGCCACGGTGGCGGCGGTATCGGCCGGCACCAGGGCGAAATCCACCAGGCCCTCGCCATGGCGCTG
>CAIQMJ010000807.1 GCA_903872875.1 uncultured Variovorax sp. | reverse complement strand
GTACGGCCTGTCGGCCCGCGGCGTCGCCGTGAACGTGGCCGTGCCGGACGGGCCGGAAGAATTCCCCGCCTTCACGCGCTTCTACTTCGAGCCGCCGGCCGACGGCGGCGACACCGTCACGGTATACGCGCTGCTCGAAGGACCGAGCATGACCGGCGCCTACCGCTTCGTCATGCAGCGCACACAAGCCGTGGTGATGGACATCGAGTGCCGGCTGTTCCTGCGGCGTGACGTGGCCCGGCTGGGCATCGCGCCATTGACGTCGATGTTCTGGTACGGCGAAACAACCCAACAGAACGGCATCGACTGGCGCCCCGAGGTGCACGACTCCGACGGCCTGGCGATGTGGACCGGCGGCGGCGAACGCATCTGGCGCCCGTTGAACAATCCGGCCCAGCCGCGCGCCTCGGCCTTCGCCGACGCAACGCCGCGCGGCTTCGGCCTGCTGCAGCGCGACCGCAACTTCGACCACTACCAGGACGGCGTGTTCTACGACAGGCGCCCCAGCCTCTGGGTCGAGCCGGTCGGCGACTGGGGCGAGGGCTCGGTCCAGCTGATCGAGATCCAGACCGATGACGAGATCCACGACAACATCGTCGCCTTCTGGGTACCGAAGGCGCCGGCGACCCAGGGCTCGGCCTATGCCTTGCGATACCGCCTGCACTGGACCGACCGCGAGCCCTATGCGCCGGCGCTGGCGGAATGCGTGGCGACCCGCATGGGCCGCGGTGGGCAGCCGGGCCAGCCACGGCCGGCCGGCGTACGCAAGTTCATGGTCGAGTTCCGCGGCGGCACGCTGGCGAACCTGGCCTTCGGAACCAGGCCGGAGCTGGTGCTGACAGCCTCGCGCGGCACTTTCTCGTACACCTTCTCGGAACCGGTGCCGAACGGCGTGCCGGGCCATTGGCGCGCGCAGTTCGACTTCAGCGTCGACGGCACGGCGCCGGTCGACCTTCGGCTGTACCTGAAGACGGGCGATCAGGCGCTGACGGAAACCTGGCTGTACCAATACCAGCCCACCACCTGAATCGCGAAGCGCCCCCTCCGCTCAGGGCGACGGCGCGCCGTAGGGCGCGAACAGCGCAACGGTCCAGTCGACGAACGCCCGCAGCCTGGCCCTCAGGTGGCGATCGGGCGGATACACGAGCCAGATCGCCTGCCCACCCTGCGGCCATTCGGCGAGGACGGGGGAGCAGCGCGCCGCTGTCGAAGTGCGGCTGTGCCATGAAGCGGAACGTCTGCGCCAGCCCGATGCCGGTCAAGGTCGCGGACAGACGCGCGGTACTTTCGTTGACCGCCACGACGCAGGGCATGTCGACGTCCGGGCCTGGTGCCGACGCGGGCTACGACCTCATCGGACTGACGAAGGAGCGGCTGCAAGGCTTCGTCGACTTCCAGGTGCAGACCATTCCGCTGGGCCGCGTGGGCACGCCCGACGAGATCGCCAAGGCCGTGGTCTTCCTGGCCTCGGACGACAGCAGCTTCGTGAACGGCATCGAACTGTTCGTCGACGGCGGTATGGCGCAGATCTGAGGCGCATCGCGGGATTGCGGGCGCATTGTTGGCCGCCAGGAAACACACTGCTGGCGCCAGGCGTCTTGGTGGCCGGCGGCGAACCCTCCACACTGCGAGACCGTTCCGCTCTCCCATTCCCGCCGATGAATCCGCCGTCTTCCTGCCCCACCTGCGACGCACTGGCCGCCCTGCCCGCCCCGGTCACCGCCAGCACACCGCGCTCCGCCTGGCTGGCCGTCGCCTCCATCGCCGTCGGCACCTTCGTGATGGTGACGACCGAGTTCCTGCCGGTCGGCCTGCTCACCGACATCGCACAGGGCTTGAACGTGTCTGCCGGCACGGCCGGGCTGATGGTCACGATGCCCGGCGTGCTGGCCGCGTTGGCCGCACCCGCGCTCACCGTGGCGGCCGGTCGCCTCGATCGCCGTATCGTGGTGCTGTCGCTCACCGCGCTGCTGCTGGTTTCCAACCTGCTCGCCGCTTTCGCGCCCGGCTTCTCGACGATGCTGGTGGCGCGCATGCTGCTCGGGCTGTGCGTCGGCGGCTTCTGGAGCTTTGCGCCCGCCGTCGGCACCCAGCTCGTGCCGGAGGCCGATCGGCCGCGGGCCATGTCGATGATCCTGGCCGGCATCTCGGTCGGCACGGTGCTCGGTGTGCCGGCTGGCGCGCTGCTCGGCAGTCTCGCCGGATGGCGTTCCGCGTTCGCGGCATCGGCGGTGCTCACCGTGGCCGTGCTGCTGGTGCAACTGTGGCTGCTGCCCGCCGTGCCGGCGGCGCGCGCCATCCGGGCCACCGACCTGTTGATGCCGCTGACGCGGCGCGTCGCGGCCGTCGGCCTGGCGGCCGTGGTGCTGCTGGTGGCCGGCCACTTCGCGGCCTACACCTATCTGAAGCCCCTGTTGCAGGATGTCTTCGCACTGTCGCCGACGATGGTCACTGCGTTGCTCCTCGTCTATGGCGCAGCCGGCTTTGCCGGCAACTTCATCGGCGGCCACCTGGTGGCGCGCAGCACGCTGTCGGCCCTGCTGGCAACCGCCCTGCTGCTGGCCGCCTCGCTGTTGCTGTCGACGATGGCGGGAACGGGCCTGATCGCCGGGATGGCGGTCGTGATCGCCTGGGGCATTGCCTTCGGCATGGTCCCACCATCGGCCACCGGCTGGATGCTCCAGGCCTTGCCGGACGCGCCCGAGGCCGGCCAGGCGATGCTGGTAATGGCGTTTCAGGTGGCGATCGCTTCCGGCGCGCTGCTCGGCGGCCTGGCCGTGGACGGCAGCGGCATCGCGAGTGCGATGCTGCTCGGCAGCGCGCTGGTGCTGGGCGCGGCGACCGTGGCGATCGTCTTCGGGCGTGCGAGGCGCACGCCGGTGCTCAACGCCCCCTGACCGAGATCAGCTCGACTTCGAAGTTCAGGGTCGCGTTCGGCGGGATCACGCCGCCCGCGCCGCGCGAGCCGTAGGCGATGGCGGGCGGGCAGGTCAGCTTGGCCTTGCCGCCCGGCTTCATCATCTGCACACCTTCGGTCCAGCACGGGATCACGCCGTTCAGCGGGAACTCGATCGGCTCGCCGCGCTTGTAGGAGCTGTCGAACTCCTTGCCGTCGAGCAGCGTGCCGCGGTAGTGGACCTTGACCGTGTCCGATGCCGTGGGCGACGTGCCAGTGCCTTCCTTCAGCGACTGGTAGACCAGGCCGCTCGCGGTGGTGACCGGTGCCTTCTGGGCAAAGGCAACCGGCATGACGAAGGCAGAAACGAGTGCGGCGCAGGCGAGGGAACGAAGCGGATGAAACATGGACCGGTTTCCTTGGGGTGTGACAACCGGCCATTATCAAACACCGTCAACCGGCCATTCGATGGCAGTCCCGAGGCGACGCACCACGACTGCGCCTGGTCACGCAGCTGCCCCGGAAAGCCCGCGACCCAGCACGAAGTCGCGTCGCAGTACGGGCATCGGCGTCTCGACTACAGCGCCATACGGCGTCGTCCCCGGCGCCGCAGTGCCCAGCATCTCGATCAGCGAATCCTTGACGCCGAAAACCACGTCCGAATCGAGGTAGTCGCTGACCGCCAGGAACAGATGGGTCACCAGCGTCTCGTGTCCGGGGGCCGCCACCATGAAGTGCACGTGCGCCGGGCGGAATGGGTGGCGGCCTTGTGCATCGAGCATCTGCCCGACCGGCCCGTCATTGGGGATCGGGTACGCGGCCGGCACCGCGCCGATCACCCAGAAATTCCCGTCGGCGTCGGTTCGGACCCTTGCGCGGCCACTCAGTTTCGCGCCGTCCTTCTGCACATCGTAGAAGCCAGCGTCGTCCGCATGCCAGATGTCCACGCTGGCGTCGGCCAATGGTTGGCCGTCGACGCTGCGCACGGATCCTTCGATCAGCAGCGCCGGCCCTTCGCCCGGCCCGGCGATGCGTGTGCCTCGTGCCACTTCGGGCGCATGCTGTACGTAGAACGGGCCCAGCACCGTCGTTTCGGTCGCGGTACCCGGAAGCCGATGATTGATCGCATCGACGAGCATCGACACACCCAGCGCGTCGGACAGCAGGATGAACTCCTGACGCGTGGAACTGCACATCTGGCCGGTACGTGTGAGGAAATCGATGGCTTGCTCCCATTCGGCCTGTGTGGGCTCGATTTCCCGCACGAAGTCGTGCAGATGGCGGACCAGCGAAGCGCTGATCTGTTGCACGCGGGGCGACGGGCTGTCCGCAAGACGCGCGATCACCGCGTCGGTGATGTTCTTTTCATCGAAGTTGCGCATGGTGTCTCAATCCAGTGTGGGGGCCGTGCCATCGAAGGCGCGGCGAAGCAGGTTGCGGAGTGGCGCTTGCTCCATCGGCCTCGGGTTCCAGTAGCTGTCGCCGAGGACCAGATCCAGCGCATGTTGCAACCCTTCTTCAGGCATCCCGATGCCGCGGAGCGAAGCCGGGAGGCCGAGCTTACCGAGCATTCCGTGCACCTGAGTCCATGGCTCCTTGCCGCCACCGAGCGCGCGCCCCAGCCGGACCATCGCCTCGGGTGCGGCCGGCGCGTTGTAGGCGATCACATGCGCAAGCACGATCGCATGCGTCTGCGCGTGTGGCAGATCGAAGCTTCCGCCCAGCACGTGACAGAGCTGGTGATGCAACGCCATGCCGACCGCGCCGAGGCAAGTCCCGCACAGCCAGGCGCCGTATTGGGCGTCGGAGCGCGCATCGGTGTTGCCCGGGCTTTCCACGATCACCGGCAGGCTTCGCACCAGGGCGGCGATCCCCTCCTCGGCCGTCAATGAAATGATCGGATTGGCATCGCGGGAATACAGGGATTCGACCGCATGCGCGATCGCGTTCAGGCCGCTGCTGGCCGACATCGCGGGAGGCAATGAGAGCGTCTGGCCGACGTCGTAGATCACGACCTGTGGAAGCAACGACGGCGAGCGCCGGGTCGTCTTCACGCCGTTGGCCGTTTCACCCAGGATGGGCGTGACCTCCGACCCGGCGTACGTGGTCGGGATCGCGATCTGCGGCAGGCCGGTGCGCAGAGCGAGCGCTTTGGCCAGACCGATGGTGGATCCGCCGCCGAGCGCCACCAGGGCGTCGCATTGCCGCTCCTTGAGCACGACGAGCGCAGCCGCAGTGACGTCCGTCGGCGTATGCATGGTTGCGCCGTCGAAAACGGCGCCGGCCAGGGTGCCGAGTTGTGCAACCAGCGCGGCGATCACCGGACGCTGGCTCGGTGTGGAGATGATCAGCGCGCGCTTCGCGCCGAGACGCTCGAGTTCTGCACCCAGATCGGCCAACCGGCCGGCCCCGAACAGGACGCGCGCCGGATTGGCGTTGTAGGTGAAGGGTTGCACGCTCTCTCCCGAATCAGAGCGGCTCGCCGGCAAGCCACGCCTTGCCGCGGGCGTACAGCTTTTCGACTTCGGCCCCCTCCAGCTGCGGCATGTCGAGCTTGACCGTGTAGCCGATCTGCGTCTGGATGTAGGCCAGGTGCCGATAGCCGGCAGGAAATCCGGAGATCGCAGCCTGGTCGAGTTCGAGCCTGGCGCTCGGGTCGATCGGATCCACGCGATCCTTCTCATAGATCGGCTGACGGACGACGACGCCCCAGCGGCCGCCTCGCTTCTCGACGAAGTCGTAGAAACGTCCCGTGCAAACCACGTCGCAGGCGACGCCCTGCACTTCACCGCGCTGAGAGATGGTCATCTTCGTCTGCACGATGGCGCGATCGCCGGCCAGGTCGATCGAGGTTCCGCCCAGGAAGTGCAGGATGCTGACCCCCCTGGCCCAGCCCTCTTTCGTCACCCGGATGAATTCGGAAGCCGGGCCCTGGAACCACGTCGCGTGCATGACGCCGTCGTCATGCCACACGGTGGCAAACCGCTCCCAGTCGCCTGCATCGCGCCAGACGGCCCAGTTCTCGACAAGGTCGCGGATGGCCAGGCGGTCGGCCAATTCGTTGGTCATTCGGTACTCCCGTTCATTGAAAAGTGCGGCACGCATCAGCGAGCCGGTGCGAAGCCGGCCTTGCCCGTTCGCAACCGATAGATCTTGCCCACGCCGACGGTGGCGACATAGAGCGTGGCCGCCTCCGGCCCGCGTCCGAAGCCGAGATTGACGGGGCTTTCGCGGTTCGGCAACGGCAGCCGCGCAACCAGTTCGCCGTCCGGCGTCATCACGTAGATGCCAGGCCCCGACGGCGCACTCGGCAATGCGAGGTAGACATTGCCCTCGATGTCGGTGGTCATGCCATCCACGCAGCCGGCCTTCTCCAGATCGAGCAGCACGCGGGGCGCACCGGGCTGGCCCGCGGCGTCGAGCGGATACGCCACCAGACCTCCCGTCCCCGTGCGGTCGAGCGCGGGCGGGCCCTCCTCGCCGAGCGCGTTGGTGCCGGGGTCGCACAGGCCGACATACAACGTGCGCTCATCCCGCGACAGTTCGACGCCATTCATCTTCGCGTTGTCTCCGAGGATGCGCGTGAGCGGCCACAGGCCCTTGGCGCCTGTGGTGGGCGGGTCGAGCCGGTAGACGGCGTTGATGCGCTGCTCCAGCGTCTCCGGGCCGAACAGGCGCAAGTCCGAGAAGTAGATGCGGCCCGCCCGATCGATGGCCACGTCATTCGGCGCATTGAACTGGCGGTTCTCATGGAAATAGGCGACCACCCGATAGCTACCGGTGTGCAAGTCGGTGATCGACACGCGGCGTCCGCCGTAGTCGGCTCCTTCGGCTGTCACGAGCCGGTCCTGTGCGTCGATGGCCAGGCCGGCCGCCATGTTGCTGGGCTCGCGGAAGATGCGCGGCTTGCCGCCGGGCGGAACGACCCAGATCCGGCCGCCCTGGACGCCGGCCGCGTCGCTGCAGCCGACCGAGCGCGTGATCTCGGTGAAGTAGAGGCTGCCGTCGGACGCGCTGGCGACGCCCTCCATCACGCCGCAGCCACCCGAATGCACCAGCTCGAAGGATGGCGCTGGAAAGAATTCCTGCTGGCGCACGGGGACGGCGTCGCCCAGGCCGCTCAGGCGCACGGGCGCGGGCTGCGCATGGGTCTGCAGGGCGAGCAGCAGGCTCGCCAGGATCATCGGTCGTCGCATGGGTGTCTCCGTTGGTTGTTCGTCAGGCGTGGCGTTGCAGAAATGGCAGGAGCCAGGCCAGTACTTCGTCGGGCGCTTCCTCGGCCATCAGGTGACCGCAGTCGATGGCCCCGCCCTCGACCTGGTCGGCCCAGGCTTTCCAGATCTCGAGCGGATCCGGCGTTGCGGTGTTCGACGCACACCACAGCACCTGAAGCGGACAGGCGATGCGACGGCCCGCCGCCAGATCCTCGCGGTCGTGCTGCAAGTCGATCGAGGCGGCCGCGCGGTAGTCCTCGACCATCGCGTGGCGCACCGACTCCCTGGCGAAAGCCCGGTGGTATTCCGCGAGCGCCTCGGGCGTGACGGCATCGAACTTGAGCACGGCATTGCGCAGCGACCAGTCCAGGTAATACGCCGGGTCGGCACGCAGCATGCGTTCGGGCAGGTCGAAGGGCTGGGCGAAGAGATACCAGTGAAAGGCCTTGAGTCCGAAGGCCATGCCGGCGCGCTCCCACATCGCCTCGGTCGGGATCACGGTCAGCGAGGTGAAGGCGCTGACGGCCTCGGGCCGGTCGAGACACAGCCGGTAGCCGACGCGCGCACCGCGGTCATGGCCGACGACCGCGAAGCGTTCGAACCCGAGCGTCCGCATCAATCCGACTTGATCGTCAGCGAGCGTGCGCTTGCAATGGTGGATGTGCAGCGGATCCCCGCCCGGCCCGGTGCTGTCGCCGTAGCCCCGCAGATCCGGCGCCACGACGGTGAAGTGGCGAGCGAGTACCGGCGCGATTCGGTGCCAGGCGACGTGGGTCTGCGGATAGCCGTGCAGCAACAGCAGCGGCGGCCCGCTGCCACCGACTTCGGCGTGGATCGTCGCGTCGCCGAGCGCGACCCGGTGTACCGCGAAGCCGGGAAAGAAAGCCGCGGTCATCGCGGGACTCCGCCGAAGAAGAAATCGGCCATCGCTTCGAGTTGTTCGTTCATCATGTGCCGGCCGTGCACGATGCGCGCGCCCAGCTCCTGCGCACGCGCAAGAAGCTGCGTGGTCGCCGGTTCCATGATGACGTCGGCGACGACGTGTCCGGGCCGGATGGCCGACAGCGCGATGGGCAGCGGATCGCTTTCCCTCATGCCTGCGGGCGTGGCGTTCACGACAAGATCGCGCGGACTGGCGGCGTCCCAGTTGCCGGCCACATGACCGAGCGCGCGCAGGCGCTCGACCAGTGCAGCGCGCTTCGCCTCGTCGACATCGTGTACATCGACCGACGCCGCGCCGGCCGCCGCCAGCGCCAGGGCGATCGCATTGCCCGCGCCACCCGCACCCGCCAGTCCGACGCTGTGGCCCTCGACGTCGACGCCGTTGCGCACCAGGCCGGCGAGAAAGCCCGCGCCATCGAGCAGTTCGCCTTGCCAACCTTCAGCGGTGCGCCGGATGACATTGACGGCCTGCGCCTCACGCGCGGCGCGCGACAAATCGATCGACAACCCGGCCGCGCGCTGCTTGTGCGGTACCGTGACCACGATGCCGGCGATGTTGTGCACCGCGTGCAATGCGTTCAGCAAGCTCGCCACGTTGCCGCTTTCGACATGCATTGGCACCAGCACCGCATTGATACCACGCGCCTGCAGCAGGCGCGTCAGCGGCAACGGGGCTTTCACCTGCGCAATCGGGTCCCCGATGATGCCGAGCACGACGGTGTTGCCGTCGAGCCGCAGGCCATCCCATGATTCATTCGTGGCCATGGCCGTGTCCTTGCAGGAAGTGATGGGTTGTGCGGTACGCCGCCACGGCGCGCTCGTGTACGTCGAGCGTCGCCATGCGAATGGCGCTCGGTGCCTCGACCGAGAGGATGGCACCGGCGGCGAGCTGCGGCAGCAGGCGGTCGACCGGCAGTTCGCCCTCGCCCGCAAAGAGCCGATGCGCGCGCCCCTCTTCACCGGCCGACAGGCCCGGATGGCGCCGTGCGGGGGCGTCGTTGATCTGCATGAAATGGCGCTCGATGCGCGAACCGGTCATGTCTTCGGGCACGCAGCCTGCGCGGAAGAAATGCAGCGCATCGACCACCACGCGCACCGCATTGCTTCCCGATGCCTCGGCCAGTTCGCGCGCGACACGCAGCGAACGCGCCGCCGTGTAGACCATGAACTCGAGGCCGAGGCCGAGGCCGTGCAACTGCGCCTGATCGGCCAGCAAGCCGATGTTGCGCGCCGCGCGGCCGAAGTCGACATCGTCCACGTTGACCATGAGCCGCCGTGCACCGAGCGCCTGGGCGGACGCCAGCACGCCAGCCAGCCTGCGCACGTCGAAGTCGGGCTTGATGCGCACGATCTCGATGTCGTGCACGGTCATGCCCAGATCGCGCATCCGGGCCAGCGTTTCGCGCATCATCGCGCCGCTAACGTGCATGGGAAACGGCTGCTCGCCCGGCCGAGCGGGATGGAGCCGAATGCCGACCCCGCGAAAGCCCGCCGCATGCGCCGCCTCCACCAACAGCGGCGGCGGCGCATCGAGCATGCCGAGGTGCGCGAGCGACAACTCGAAGCTCATGCGGGTACCGCGACGCCGGCCTGGCGCAATGGCACGCCCTGCGCACCCAGCAATGCCTGGAGCCGCTTCACGTCCACGTCGCGCGGCAGCACACCGCTGTCGGCCGCGAGCGCCGCTGCCGTGCCGGCAGCCTGCCCCGTGAGCCAGCATTGCGGGATCTCGCGCAGGAAGCCGTGCGAGTTGGCGTCGCAGGCGATGTGCTTTCCGGCCGCGAGCACGCCGTCGAGCGTCTCGGGCACGAGCGCACCGTAGGGCACCGAGATGTTGGGAAAGCGCGGCGACGGACTCGGGCTGATGCCGATTTCGTCCTCCTCGATCGCGCCGGTATCCCAGGCGCTGCGCAGCACGCGCTTCACGCCCACGAGCCGCCGACCGTGGCGAGTGCCGATCTGCGGCGCCATCAACATGATCCAGGCCTGCTCGAAACCAGGCGCATGAGCGCGGTAGAAGGCCAGGTGCTCGGCCATGCTCTTGCGCGACTCCCATTCGACCTGCGTCATCTCGTCGACATCGAGTGCGCTGAAGCCCGACTTGCGCGGCCCGAGAAAGGTCGCGACGTCGTTGCGCCACGAGACGATGGGCTTCTCGAAGCTTCCGACCTCCTCGCGTCCGCGTGTCATGAAGGCGGAGAAGGCCTCGGGCTGGTGCGCGCGGAAATCGAGCCAGCGCTGCATGTCGACACCCGCGAACAGCCAGGAGGTGTTGATGCAGTGATGGATTTCATGCGCGTCGATGTCGGAGTCGAAGGCGGCACCCGCCGCCGCGTAGAGGTCGCCTTCGCCGGTGGTGTCGACCACGACCTTCGCAAGGATCGCGCGGCGGCCCTGCTTGCTTTCGAAGACAGCCCCTGTCACGCGGCCGGCCTCGGCGATCGGCGCAACCATCCAGCCATGCAGGATCAGGTCCACGCCCGCCTCGCGCACCATCTGGTGGTAGACGCCCTTGAGCATTTCGGGGTCGATGGTCGGCGAATGCGTGACCACGCCGTGGAAGGCCGCCGTGCGCAGCCCCCAATGGGCGGCTGTGTCCGGGTCCTGCGACCCCCAGTCCTTGCGCGGTGGCCCGGCGATCGCATCGGCACCGAGCCTGTCCATGAACTCGGCCGCGAGGCCCTGGATCACCGGTTGGCCCTGCCAATCGGTCATGCGGTCGATCCATATCACGAGCCCGCCGGTGGAAAGCCCGCCGAGGTGGTTGTAGCGCTCGAGCAGCACCACGCGCGCACCGGAACGCGCGGCGGCGACCGACGCCGCGACGCCCGAGGGGCCGCCGCCCAGCACGAGGACGTCGCAGCGCTCGTGCACGGGGATGTCGCGTGCGGCTTCGGTGATGTGGCCTTGCGGCGTACGCTGCCTGCGTTCGCTCTGGCGTGCGTTCACGTCGGAACGAAAAAAATGTCGGTCTTCGGCGGCGAGGGTGCCCATCGTGCAGCTTTCAAAGAAAAAAGAGGTTGGAGTCAGGCCGCGAGCTCGCGCAGCAGATCGCTCAGCGGGCCGGGTGCGATGACCATGGCGTCATGGCCGGTTGCGAGCGTGCGTGTGCGCCATCCCGCATCGGCGCGTACACGCGCCTTGGTCGGCTCGAGCGTCGCGATCGGGTCGACCGTGCATTCGATGTACGTCTTGGGGAGGCCGTTGCCGAGCGGAGCCCTGAGTTGCAGCGGCTGCAGATAGGTGCCCACGGGCTGTGGCGTCATGCGGCGCTGCACCCAGGCCGCCTCGGCGGGATCCGTGACGCCGAAGGCCGCTGGCGCCAAGGCCGGTGCCGCGCCCACGCCCGCACCGGTCTCGCGGATCGTCTTCAGGCGCTGGTCGACCACGGCCTGCGGGAAGTCCGAGAACAGGCTCTTGCCGGACGCGAGCAGGAGCGCGTCGAGGAACACCAGCTGGCGCAGCCGGGCAGGCGCACGGTCGGCCACGCCGGAGATCACGATGCCGGCATAGCTGTGGCCGACCAGCACCACGTTCTCGAGTTCTTCGAACTCGAGCAGGTTCACGACGTCGTCGATGTGCGTGTCGAGGTTGACCTGTGGCGACAGCAGATGCCGGCGCTCGCCGAGCCCGGTGAGCGTCGGTGTGTAGACCGCGTGCCCCGCGGCACGCAGTCGAGACGCCACGTGCGTCCAGCACCAGCCACCGTGCCAGGCGCCGTGGACGAGGACGAAGGCCGGCTTGTCCGCAGCGACCGCTGCGCGCAATGGCTGCACCAGGCTCGCGGCCGCGATGCCCGCCGCGAAAAGATGTCTGCGTTGCATCGTGAGCCCCTATTCGCTGCGCGCGCCAGTGAGCTTGATCACGCCGCCCCACATCGCCGTGTCCTCGGCGATCTGGTGTGCGAGCGCGTCGGGCGCGCTGCCGATGGCGAGCCAGCCCTGTTCGAGCAGGCGCTGTTTCACCTCGGGCGTCTGGAGGATGCGGGCGACTTCCTGCGACAGGCGGTCGGCCACTGGCGCCGGCATGCTGGCGGGGCCGAAGATGGCATTCCAGGAGGCCACGTCGAAGCCCTGCTTGCCGAGCGCAGACTGGATCGGCGGCACATCGCCCGAGCCCAGGAAGGCCTTGGCCGTGCTCACGCCATAGAGCCGCAGCCGCCCATTCTTCGCCTGCGGCGTTGCGATCGACGGGATCATGAACGACAGGTCGACCTGCTCGCCCATGAGCGCCGTCGCGACCTGCGGGAAGCCTTGGAACGGCACATGCACGGCCCGGATGCCGGTGTGGGTCTTGAGCAGTTCCATCGCGAGGTGCGAGCCCGAGCCCGGTCCGACCGAGCCATAGCTGAGCTTGTCGCCTTGCGCCTTCGCGAAGTCGAGAAAGCCCCGCAGGTCGGTGGCCGGCATGGCGGTGCTGCCCGCGAGCACGAACGGACTGCTGGCGACCAGCGAGATCGGCCGCAGGTCGCGTGCCACGTCGTAGGGCGTGGAGGGCGTCAGCGCCTTGGCGGTGGTGAGCGGGCCGTTGCCCGTGAGGCCGATGGTGTAGCCGTCCGTTGCGCGCGCCACCATCGTGACGCCGATGCTGCCGGCCGCGCCGACCTTGTTGTCGACGATCACCGGCTGCCCGAGTGCCTGGGCGAGCGGATCGGCGATGACGCGCGCCAGTGTGTCGGGCGACGAGCCCGGTGGAAAGCCGACGACCAGGCGCAGCGGCTTCTGCGGCCAGGTCGTGGCAGCCCGGGCGAAGGTCGGCGCAAGCGAAGCGGCGAGCGCGGCTTGCAGCAGATGGCGTCGGCGTGATGAAAAGGCAGGTTCGGCGTGCATGGGTGTCTCCGGTCTTTGTCGTTGCCCTCATGCTTGTGTACCGGTCCAGCTCGAAACGTGATACTTTTTGATTCTTCACATCACGTTTCGTGATGAACCCAAACCCGGAACTCGTCATGCCGACACCCGTCGATCCGCGCACACCACGCAGCCACACCGTGGACATCGACCTGCTGCGGGTGTTCGACACGTTGCTGCGTGTCGGCAGCTTCACAACGGCCGCCAAGGCACTGTCGCGCACGCAATCGGCCGTCAGCATGCAGTTGCGACGACTCGAGGAGCAGCTCGGGGCGCAGTTGGTGATTCGCGGCACGCGCAAGCTGAGTCCGACGCTCGAAGGCCAACAGCTGCTGCCGCTGGCGCGGCAGATGCTCGGCCTCAACGACCAGCTGTTCCACGATGTCGACCTTGCGGAGGTCTCGGGAAGCATCCGCATCGGTTCGATCGAGCACTACGCGACCCGTGTGCTGCCTGCGCTGATCGCAGAGTTCTGCCGGCTCTATCCGAGGATCCATGTCGAGCTGCAGCATGGCGTGTCGTCGCTGATGTACGCAGAGCTCGGCTCACGCTACGACCTGGTGATCGGCATCGGTCCGGTGGGTTCAGGGGAGGGACTTCGCCTTTCGAAGTCGCGCGTCGTCTGGGCCTCGATGCCGGGCTCGGCCACGCATCTTCAACGTCCGCTGCCGCTCGCACTCAATCCCGAGGGCGCAATGCTGCGGGATTGGGCCACGCATGCGCTCGACGGGGCCGGCATCCCCTGGCGCATCGCCTACACCAGTACAACGGTCACGGGGCTGGAGGCGGCAGTGCGCGCGGGTATCGCGGTCGG
This sequence comes from uncultured Variovorax sp., assembly GCA_903872875.1. GTDB lineage: Bacteria > Pseudomonadota > Gammaproteobacteria > Burkholderiales > Burkholderiaceae_C > Variovorax. The sequence goes on along the minus strand of CAIQMJ010000807.1, from coordinate 388 downwards.
CGTGTTTCGCGAAGCGACGATCTCCAAGCGGCTCAAGGTGCTGGGCACCAGGGAAGGCATGCCGACGATGCCCGAATGCGAAGTGTGGCTCGCAGCCGTGCCGCTGCCGGGACGCAAGGCGGTCGAGCTGCTGGAGGCCTTCCTGATCCACAAGCTGCGTAAATCGCTGCGTTGAATCGACCCGGCGTGCTTCGGTGACAAAGGCGTCGGACATGGCACCGCTCTTGCAATACCGCCCGCGTCTCTTTTCATGAAGGAAGCGCCATGTCCTCCGGTCTGCAAAAAGTGCTCGGCCCCTTCCAGCTCTGGGGCATCGCGGTCGGGCTGGTGATCTCGGGTGAATACTTCGGCTGGAGCTACGGCTGGAACACCGCCGGCACGCTGGGCT
>CAIQMJ010000806.1 GCA_903872875.1 uncultured Variovorax sp. | reverse complement strand
GGGGCGCAGATCCCACTTGGTGGTGGCACGCTCCAAACCGGCCTGCGTACCGTTGCCGAACCATTCGGCCCCGGCGATTTCAGCCCCGCGCTTCCAGGCCTGGAAGAACGCTGATGGAGCCCGGGTGAAATGCGCTTCTTCAAGCGCGAGCTGATCGAACACTGCTTGCGACAAAGACAAGTTCATGAGGTATCTCCTGGGATGGGAATCAGGGGTACGTGCGTTGCTGCCACCGGCCCGTTTCCAGCGCCCGGGAAGCGGCCTTGTCCGAGCGGAAGTACTGGACAGACTCGCGCGAGACAGGGCCCACTTCATCGCGGGTGCCGATGTAATGGCCGGCTGCGCTGAGCAGCACTTCGAGGGGCAGGCGTTTGCCGGTGTAGGTCTGGGCCAGGTGGCCGACCGGGGATCGATGGGACATGGAGCACTCCTTGGTGGTGCGGCAAAGCCATGTCCCGTGCGGGATGGCAGTTCCCGCGGGGTTGATGAAGAAATGGCATCGACGCCAGGACATGGCGTGCGTCCGCGCGAGCGATGCGAAGCGGACTGGAGGGTCTGTGCAGAGATCTGCACTACAGCCTTGAAGACCTAAGCTGCCTGGGCATGGCGCTGACAGAGTCAGCAACACATGGGCTTAGCTTCGGGTAGCCATGCGGGCCTGTCGCGCAACAATCCGAAGCTGCCGCATTCCCCAATGTCGGGCGCCGCCCGTCGGCATGGCCGGGAACGCACTGGGCAGAAAAAAGCCCCGCGGGTGCGGGGCAGGTTGTGAATCGGGTCGCTATGGGTCCTTCGGCTCACGAAGCATCTCCATCGACAGTGTGTCGTTTCCATCGCGCGAAGGCTTCTTCGCGCGGCAGCTCGTCCAGAATCACGATGTCGTCGCCTTGCTTGGCGCGCAGCTTCGCGAAGAACACCGGCTTGTCGGCGATGGTCTTGGGCTTGATGCCCTTGAGGAAGAGCAGACGGGCGCCCTTGAGGAACAGCACCTTGTTGTTCATGTCGCGGTTGAACAGCGAGCGCACCTTCTTGTCGGTGTGCTGCTGCTCGGCCAGGCAATCGACCAGGTAGTCCAGCGTGACCTCGATGGTCATCTTGCGGACGCTGTCATTGGGGTCGGGATAGTCGGTGACGTCGGGCGGCAACGACTTTGCGAAGGCCTCGGCCTCGTGCAGGCGATCACGGGAGTCGGGGTCCTGCAAGGGGCGCAAGAAAGTCGATCCGCCGTGACCGTCGTTGCTGGCATGCGCGATCGGCTTGCCGTCGAACAGCATGGTGGCGCTGAAGCACAAGGTCTCCTCGCTGGCGAACTCGGCCACCTTGAGATTGCGGAGGGTGATACGTTGCTGGGATGTGGAAGGCATTTGGACGCTCCTGAAGGAAAGAGCGGGAAGCGCCGCATCCCGGGAGGACGAAGCAACGTCCCGAGGGTGGGTAGGAATGGGCATCGCCGCCGAGGGCCGGCGGTCGTCCGCGATCCATCGATGCGAAGCGGACTGGAACGGTCGGTGCGGGGAATCGCATCGCAGCCTTGAAGACCGGGGCTGCCTGGGCATGGTGCTGACGGATCAGCAGCGTATGGTGAGAGGATTGATGCGTGGGCAGGCGCTGTCGCCGGGAAATTGGAAGCGCGATCCGCCCTGTTTAGGTCAGCGCGTGCAGCAGGCGGCCACCCAGCCAGGCGATGCAGGGCACGGCCATGCTGTTGCCGATCGCCTTGTAGCGTGGCCCGTCGGCGGCTGGCTTGCCGCGGTACATCACCAGCGTGTAGTCGTCCGGCAGGCCCTGCAAACGCTCGCATTCCACCGGCATCAGCCGGCGCACGCGCCACTTGGACCAGTCTGGCGTGCCGTCCTCGCGCGCCGGTGCCGGCTCATAGCGGAAATGGGCTTCGTAGGACGGCAGCAGCACGTGGCCCTTGTCGCCGCCGCCGCTGGAGGCGCGCAAGGCTGGTGACAAGTCTTCGTCCAGTTCGGCGGCCCCGCCGTCTTCGCGCCCGCGGATGGCGACGCTGGCGATGGCCGGAATGCCGTAGCCGGCCTTGCCCTGGGACATCAGCGTGCCGGTGACCTGGCCGTGGCCGGACTCCAGGCGCACCTCGCCACGGTTGTTCTGCGCGAAGGCGACGGCATCGGACGCGGTGCGGATCGCCACGGCCGGCGCCGCGATGATCGGCACCCCGCGACCGGTCCCGTCTTCGCTGCATCCCTTGCCATTGTTGGCCGTGTTCAACGCATGGCTGATATGGCCTGCCACGGACTGCACGGCGAAGGTCTCCACGTCGAAGTCGCTCTTGTGGCCGCGCGCGGTCAGGCAGGCGGCACGCTCGATAGGCCCTTGGGTGTTGCCGCCGCCGAAGCACACGGTCATCCGGATCGGGCCGTAGGCCGGATTCAGGACGCCAGAGAATCCGCCTGACTCCGCAGCGCCTGCAACAGGATGGGAGGCAGGGACTTCCCACGTTTGCCAGCGCGGCGCAGGATGCCCGTGCAGGCCACCGGGCTCAAAAAGTACCGTGGCGGGATCGAGGTCCGCACGAGCACTTGCGACAACGAACACGCGCTTGCGGCGTTGGGCGACGCCGAAGTGTTGGGCATCCAGCACCCGCCAGGCGATGCTGCGCTGGGGTCCATACACACAACCAGCGTGCGACCACCTTGGCCCTGCAGGCTGCAGCTCACGGCTTTCCCCAGCGAGCGCGCCAAGAAAGCAGCCGAAGCCATTGCTGCGGTCCGAGAGCACGCCGGGGACGTTTTCCCAGACGATGACGGCCGGCGGTTGTTTGTTTTGTTGGCGAGTTTGATCGATGGCATTGGCGAGCTCCGCGTATTTGAGGGTGAGTGCGCCGCGAGGATCGGCGAGGCCTTGGCGCATGCCGGCCACGCTGAAGGATTGGCAGGGTGTGCCGCCGACCAGGATGTCCGGCGCGGCGACCGTACCGTCCAGGATCTGCGGCGTGATCCGCGCCATGTCGCCTAGGTTGGGCACATGCGGGTGGTGGTGCTGCAGCACTGCATTGGGAAAGGCATCGATCTCCGAGAACCAGGCTGGCACCATGCCGAGTGGTAGCCAGGCGAGGCTGACGGCCTCGATGCCGCTGCAGACGCTGCCGTACTGAAGGGGTTGAAGGGGTGGGGCTGTGGCATTCATACGGGTCTCCTTGGGTTTGCAATGTCGAGGTGGCTGTGGTGCGGCCGGCGTGTTTCATGACAAGGAAAAGACCAAGGCGCCGAAGGCCGAAGGCCTTCGGCTGAAAGAGAAGGAAGTGCCACCCGTGGGCTGCTACAGGGCGTGGGCCGTCGTCAAAGCCGTCCGCTGAACCAGCAATCGCACCCGACCCGTTTCGTGGCTTGGGTCGAAAATCTCTGG
>CAIQMJ010000805.1 GCA_903872875.1 uncultured Variovorax sp. | reverse complement strand
GTGGCGGGCAGCAGCACGAGGAAATAGGCGATCGCCACGACGGTATAGGTTTCAAGCGGGCGGTAGGTTTCGTGCGCGATGCTCTGGCCCTGATAGAGCAGGTCGGGCAAGGCCAGCACCGACAGCAAAGAGGTGTTCTTGAGCTGCAGGATCGACTGATTGAGCAGGGGCGGCACCATGCGGCGCAAGGCCTGCGGCAGCACCACGCGACGCATCATCTGGAAATGCCGCATGCCGAGCGCGCGGGCTGCTTCGGTCTGCCCGGGGTCGATGGAGATGATCCCGCCTCGGATGATCTCCGAGTAGAACGAACTGCCGTAGAGCGACAGCGCGAGGATCGCCGCCAGGGCGGCGGAGATCTGGATCCCGGTGAGCACCGGCAGCGCGTAATAGAACCACACCAGCTGTACCAGCACCGGCGTGCACCGGAACACCTCGACGTAGCCGCGCAGCGGCGCCCGCACCCACGCGTGACGCGAGAGCCGGCCCATCGCGACGAGCAGTCCGATCGACAGGCCGAGCAGCGTACAGATCACCGTATAGGCTGCCGTGTAGCCCAGGCCAAGAAGGAGCAGCTTGCGAAAGCCCCAGAGAAATTCGAAGTCCCAGTGGTACACGGTGGTTCAGGTCAGAAGCTGATTTCGCTGGGCACCTGGTCGGGCTTCACGCCCGACAGCGTCTGCATGTTCGACAGCACGACTTCCTTGACCTTGCCGCTCGCGCGCGTCTGGGCGATCCACTTGTTGACGTACTCGACCCACTGCCGGTCCGTTTCCTTGCGGAAGCCCAGGTTGGTGGTGGTGGCCTGCGTGGGTGTCGGCAGCACGATGTGGCCCACGGTCGGGTTCTTGCTGACCACGGTGAGTGCCAGCACGACCGCGAGCACCTGTGCGTCGGCACGGCCCGTCTGCAACGCCAGCGTGGCGTCGGCCGCCTTCTCGAGGCGGATGATCTGCGCGTTGGGGCACATCTTGGTGACGACCTGGTCGTGCGATGAGCCGATGTCGACGGCAATCTTCACGTCCGGCTTGTTCAGCTCGTCCCAGGTCTTGGGGCTGAAGCCCTTGCGTGCCACGAGTACGAAGGCGTTGTTGAACAGCGGATCGGAAAAGTCGACCACCAACGCACGGGCGGGCGTCGGGTTGAGGCCGAAGAACACGTCGATCTTGTTCGACTGGAGGTCGAGCACCGAATTGCCCCAGGTCGTCTCGTTGATCTCGAGCTTGACGTTCAGGCCGGCCGCGAGGCTCTTGCCGAAGTCGATCATGAAGCCCTGCCATTCGCCGGAGGCCAGGTCCTTGTGGTAGTAGGGTGCCGCGCCTGCGACCGCGCCCATGCGCAGCACCTTGGTGCGGTTGATGCGCGCCCAGGCGCTTTCGGTGGTGTCGGTCTGCGCCAGTGCCTGCATGGCCCAGGTGCCTGCGGTGCCGGCTGCGGCGATGCCGGCCAGGAAGTGACGACGGTTTGTCATGAGTTTGTTCTCCATCGGGTTGAAAAAAGGTGAAAAGACCAGGCCGCCAGGCCTGTCGTCAAAGTGTCATGCCGCCATCGACGTGAAGCACCTGACCCGTGATGTAGGCAGCATCCGCGCTCAGCAGGAAAGCGATCGGTGCTGCAATGTCGTCGGGCGTGGCCAGGCGTCCCGCAGGAACGCGTGCCAGGGCCTGCTGCCATTGGGCATCGGTGAGCGCTCCCTTGTTCGGACGATCCTTGCGGACGTAGCCCGGAGCGACCGCGTTGACGGTGATGCCGCGAGAGGCGTTTTCCGCGGCGGCCGCCCTGACCAGCGCCTCGACGCCGGCCTTGGCGGCCGCCGTTGCGGGAAAAGTGGACGCACCCAGCGTGAACCGGTGCGCGACGAACGAACTCACGGCCACGAAGCGGCCTTGGCCGGACGTTGCGAGCAGCGGCAGGCTCTTGCGCAGCAGGCCGGCCAGCGAGACCACCATGGTCCGCAACGAGCGTTCGAGTGTGTCGTCGTCGAGTTCGGCAAGCGACCTGCGATCCGCGAACCCCGCATTGGCGACAACGCCGCGCAATCCGCCGAGGGTCCGAGCCGCATCGATGAGTGCATCCGTCGTCAATGGATCCGCCATGTCGCCGATCACCACGGTGCTGTGCACGGCGCTGCATTCAGCCGCCAGGGCCTCTGCCGCTTCCCGTTGACTGCCGGTGTGGATCACCAAGTCGATGCCTCGGGCGGCAAGACGCCTGCAAGTTGCGGCTCCTATCCCGGAGCCCGCACCCGTCACGACCACGCTACTCATTCGAAACCGCTTTCTGTTCGCGGGCGCACATCGCAACGCCGCAAGCTGATGAAGCAAGTATTGTGCAAGGAGTCGGGCGATCCCTGCAGCCTGCAATTCAGGTGGCTGCCTCGAGGCCGCTGCTGAAGTGCTCCCGCATGCGG
>CAIQMJ010000804.1 GCA_903872875.1 uncultured Variovorax sp. | reverse complement strand
GAACGCCGCATGCTGCGCGGCGAGATCACGCTGCTCTACGCCGCGCCCGAGCGCGTGAACACGCCGCGCTTCCTGTCGCAGCTCGACTCGCTGCACGAGCGCGGCAAGCTCAGCCTGTTCGCGATCGACGAGGCGCATTGCGTGAGCCAGTGGGGGCATGACTTCCGCCCCGAGTACCGATCGCTCACCGTGCTGCACGAGCGCTATGCGGGCGTGCCGCGCATCGCGCTGACCGCCACCGCCGACGACCTGACGCGCGCCGACATCGTCGAGCGGCTGCAGCTCGAAGAAGCGCGGCAGTTCGTCAGCAGCTTCGACCGGCCGAACATCCGCTACACGATCGTCGAGAAGAAGGACGCGAGCACGCAGCTGCTGCGCTTCATCGAGCGCGAGCACGAGGGCGACGCGGGCGTGGTCTATTGCCAGTCGCGCAAGCGGGTCGAGGATGTCGCCGTGATGCTGAAGGACGCCGGCATCAACGCCCTGCCCTACCACGCCGGCCTCGACGCCGCGGTGCGCCAGAAGCACCAGGACCGCTTCCTGCGCGAGGAAGGCATCGTGATGGTCGCGACCATCGCGTTCGGCATGGGCATCGACAAGCCGGACGTGCGCTTCGTCGGCCACCTCGACATGCCCAAGAACATCGAGGGCTACTACCAGGAAACCGGCCGCGCCGGCCGCGACGGCCTGCCCGCCGATGCCTGGATGACCTACGGCCTGCAGGACGTGGTGAACCAGCGCCGCATGATCGACGAGAGCCCGGCCGGCGAGCAGTTCAAGGAAGTGATGCGCGGCAAGCTCGACGCGCTGCTGTCACTGGCCGAGGCGAGCGACTGCCGTCGCGTGCGGCTGCTGGCGTATTTCGGCGAGACCTACGGACAGCGCCCGGCCGACGCCGGGCCGCCCCAAGGCGTGGGGGTCACATGCGGCAACTGCGACAACTGCCTCAATCCGCCGCAGGTGTGGGATGGCACGGACGCCGCACGCAAGCTGCTCAGCACGATCTACCGCGTGAACCAGCACAGCGGCATCAGCTTCGGCGCCGGTCACATCATGGACATCCTGCGCGGCAAGGCGACCGAGAAGGTCAAGCAATTCGGCCACGAGCGCATCAGCACCTTCGGCATCGGCGCGGAATTCAGCGAGGTGCAATTGCGCGGCGTGCTGCGCCAGCTGATCGCGACCGGCGCGCTGGCCGTCAATTCGGAAGCCTTCAACACGCTGCAGCTCACCGACGGCTCGCGCGCCGTGCTCAAGGGCGAACAGCCGGTGAGCCTGCGCGAATCGGTGTCGTCACCCACCACGCGCAGCGGCAAGCCGCGCCGCGAGAAGGCCGCGCGCGGTGCGCCATCGGCGGCCGCCGCGGCACTGGACGAGACCGGCCAGAAGCGCTTCGCCGCGCTCAAGGCCTGGCGCGCCGAGGTGGCGCGCGAACACAACCTGCCTGCGTATGTGATCTTCCACGACGCCACGCTCGCCGCCATCGCGGAGCGCGCACCCGCGACGCTGGAAGACCTGCAGGGCGTGAGCGGGCTGGGGACGAAGAAGCTCGAGGCGTATGGGGAGGATGTGTTGAGGGTGTGCGGGAGTTTCTGAAGCGGCGCGGTTCCGTTCACAATCGAAGACGGTTCCGACTCCCCGCCCAACGAGGTCGCCTTGGACAAAAGCCAGCTCTCCGAAACCGACATCTGCGACAAGTTCATCACGCCGGCGCTCGCGAAGGCCGGCT
>CAIQMJ010000803.1 GCA_903872875.1 uncultured Variovorax sp. | reverse complement strand
CGCGTGGGCGAGGACCCGCTGTCCGAATCGCGTCGGCGCGAACTGCGCGAGCTCAAGGGTGGCATCGACACCGAGTTCCGGTCAGTGATCGAAGAAGGCATGCGGGATGGCTGGATCGCAAGCGGCGATGCCGCCATGGCGGCGTACACCGTCGTCGGCGCGCTCAGCGGCGTCGGCCGCTGGTACCGGCCCGAAGCTCAGGGCACGCACGGCCTGGGCGATGCCGTCGCGCATTGCATCGAAATGCTCATGCGGGGGGTGTTGAGCGCGCCGCCTGCAGTCAACGAATCCGCGCGGCCGAATCCGGCCGCCGCATCTCCTGGAGTCGGCATGGCAGAGATTCGCCGTGAGGTTCATTTTGGTCATCGCGTGGTGCGCTGCTTCACGCCGCGTCCTCCCCACATCGCGCAGATGCTGGTCGATGCGCTGGCCGCGCGCGCCGATGCCGAAGCGCTGGTCGTCGGGTCGTTGCGGCTCACCTGGCGCGGGCTGCATCATGTCGTCTGCAAGTGTGCCGCCGGCCTGCGCGCGGAGGGCGTCGGACCGGGTGCTCGCGTCGCGCTCTACATGGGCAACTGCGCCGAATTCGTGATCGCGGCCTATGCCTGCGCCTGGCTGGGCGCGGTCGCCGTGCCGATCAGCGCGCGGGCACGCACGCCTGAACTCGAGTACACGCTGAACGACGCGGAGGCTGTCGCGTTGATCTGTGGCAGCGAGCTGACGGGCTTCCTGCCGGTGCCCGACGCCGTGCCCGCGCTGCGCCATCGTTTCGTCACAGGCGAGGCCGCGGACGGCTGCCGATCCTTTGCGCAACTCACGCAGGCCCCGCCGGTCACCGAGCCGCACGCCGCAGCGGAAGAAGACGTCGCCGTGCTGCTCTACACCTCGGGGACGACCGGCAAGCCGAAGGGCGCCATGCTCTGCCACCTCAACGTGGCGCATTCGGTCATGCACTTCGCCCGCGCCCAGGGGCTCACGCCGGAAGACCGCAGCGTCGTGGCGGTGCCGTTGACCCACGTGACGGGGCTCGTCGCACAGCTCTACCTCATGCTGCATGTGCAGGGTTGCGCGGTGCTCATGCCGGCGTTCAAGGCGCAGGAGTTCGTGCGGCTCGCGTCCACCGAGCGCATGACGCACACCATCATGGTGCCGGCCATGTACAACCTCTGCCTGCTGCTGCCCGACCTGCATGACTACGACCTGCACCACTGGCGCATCGGCGCGTTCGGCGGCGCGCCGATGCCGTCGGCCAGCATCGAGGCACTGGCGCAGCGGCTGCCCGACCTCACGCTCATGAACGCCTACGGCTCGACCGAGACCTGCTCGCCGGCCACGATCATGCCGTGGGGCGAGAACACCGCGCATGCCGACAGCGTCGGGCTGACGGTGGCCTGCGGCGAGATCGCCATCGTGGACGAATCCGGCAACGAGGTGCCGCGCGGCCATCCGGGCGAGATCTGGATTTCCGGACCAATGGTCTCGCCCGGCTACTGGCGCAACGACGCGGCGACCACCAGCGAATTCCGCGGCGGCTACTGGCGTTCGGGCGACATCGGCAGCATGGATGCGGAGGGCTTCGTGCGCATCCTGGATCGCAAGAAGGACGTCATCAACCGCGGTGGCTACAAGATCTTCTGCGCGGCGGCGGAGAACGCGCTCATGGAGCATCCGCTCGTGCAGGAGATCGCGTTGATCGGCATTCCGTGTGCCGTCCTGGGCGAGCGTGTGCATGCCTTCGTCTGCGTGCAGCAACTCGATGCGTCGACGCAGGCCGCGGCGCTCATGGCCTTCGGGCGGGAGCGGCTGTCCGACTACGCGGTGCCGGAGACCTGGACCATCGGCACGGAGCCCCTGCCGCGCAACCTCAACGGCAAGGTGATGAAGCGCGAGCTGCGCCAGTCGCTGCATGTCGCGATGACCTGAACCGGAGCACCGCATGAAAAAGATCCACGTGTCGCAGCAGAGCATCGTCTTCGTGCTCTTCGTGCTGATGTTCATCGGCTTCGCACTGCTGCTGCCGGGCTTTGCCCAGGTCGACAACCTGCTCACCCTGCTGCAGAACGTGGCGATCCTGGGCATCCTCGGTCTGGGCATGTCGGTCGTGGTCATCGGGCGCGGCATCGACATCTCGATGATCGCGGCGCTGGCGGTGCCCTCCGGCCTGTTGCTGCAGCTGATGCAGAACGGCATGGGCTTCGGTGCGGCGTGTGCGCTGGCCATCGGCCTTTCGCTGCTGTTCGGGCTCGCCAATGGATGGCTGATCGCCTATGCCGAAGTGCCTTCGCTGTTCACGACGCTGGCCTCGGGCCTGTTTCTCGCGGGGTTGGGCCAGGCGTATTTCTTCCAGCTCGAGGTCGTGCAATGGCCGGCCTCGCTCGATGCGATGGCCTGGGTCGGCCGTGGCAGTTTCATCGGGCTGCCGATGCCGGTCGTGATGTTCGGCATCGCCGCCGCGGGCCTGGCGCTGTTCCTCAAGCGCCTGCGTGCGGGCGCCTTCATCTACGCGATCGGCGACAACCCGTTCGGTGCGCGGGCCACCGGCCTGCCGACGCGGCCGATCATGGTGCTGCAGTACGTGATGGCCGCGCTGATCGGCGTCTTCGCCGGCATCGTGATGGCCGCGTCGGTGAACAGCATGCCCACGCGGATCTTCAACTCCACCATGATCTACGACGTCGTCCTGGTAGTGGTGCTCGGCGGCATCGGCCTGTCGGGCGGGCGTGGCGGCGTGCTGAACGTGATCATCGGCACACTGCTGATCGGGACCATGCTCAACGGCATGACCATTCTCGATGTCTCGTATTCGGTGCAGAACATCGTGAAGGGCGTGGTGCTGCTCGTCGCGATCCTGGTCGACTCCATCTTCAATCCGCGCAACGAAGAGACCGCCCAGCAGGGCGACATCTGACGACCTTCCAGAGTTCACAGCCCGACGCCAGGCTTCCATGGCGCCTTGATCAAAAAAGAAGGAGACACATCATGCAAATCGGACAACGCATCGCGGCCGCCGCCTGCCTCAGCCTCGGCCTGCTGGCCGCCCAGAGTGCGCTTGCGCAGGGCAAGGGCCTCGACGAACCCTTCCGCGAGCCCTACAAGAAGGCGCTGGCCGGCAAGACGGTTGGCTACATCCCGGTCGCGATGGGCTTCGACCTGGCGCAGGGTTGGTACAACGGGCTGAAGAAGGAACTCGAGCCGTCGGGCATGAAGGTGGTGGCGCGCGACCCGAACTGGAACACCAATGCCGGTGCGCAGGCCTTCACCGCGCTGATCGCCGAGAAGCCGGCCGTGATCGTGATCCACAACCCCGACGTGGCGACCTATGCCAAGCTGATCGCGAAGGCCGAGTCGGAAGGGATCTACGTGGTGCAGATCAACATGCGCTCGGTCCAGCCTTCGACCGTGTTCGTGGGTGCGGACTGGATCGACGTCGGCGAGCGCAACGCCGAGT
>CAIQMJ010000802.1 GCA_903872875.1 uncultured Variovorax sp. | reverse complement strand
TGGCCATCGGCATCGTGGTGGATGACGCCATCGTGGTGGTGGAGAACGTCGAACGGAATATCGAGAGTGGTTTGTCGCCGCGTGAGGCCACCTACAAAGCCATGCAGGAAGTCAGTGGTCCCATCATCGCCATCGCGTTGACGCTGGTTGCCGTGTTTGTTCCGCTGGCCTTCATGTCGGGCCTGACGGGCCAGTTCTACAAGCAGTTCGCGATGACCATCGCGATCTCGACCGTGATCTCGGCCTTCAACTCGCTGACCTTGTCGCCGGCACTCGCCGCCGTCTTGCTGAAGGGCCATGGTGCACCCAAGGATCGCGTGACCCGTGTCATTGATGCCATCTTCGGTCGCTTCTTCGCTGGTTTCAACAAGGTGTTCCACCGCGGCTCCGAAGCCTACGGCAAGGGTGTCGGTGGCGTCATCAATCGCAAGGGGGTGATGTTGCTACTCTACGCGGTCCTGCTGGGCGGCGCTGTGTTCATGGGCAGGAGCGTCCCGGCCGGGTTTGTCCCCGCCCAGGACAAGGACTACCTCGTCAGCATCGCTCAGTTGCCCAACGGTGCCTCACTGGAACGAACCGAGGCCATCATGCGCGAGATGGGGGAAATTGCCCTGAAAGAGCCGGGCGTCGTACGCGTCACTCAATTTCCAGGTCTGTCGGTGAACGGTCTGAGCAATTCGTCGAGCAGCGGACTGGTCTTTGCCATCCTGAAGCCCTCGAAGGAACGGAGCAAGGAAGAATCGGCCAACACCATCGCCGCATCGCTGAATGCGAAGTACTCGGCGGCCATCAAAGGCGCCTACATCGGTACGTTCCCGCCGCCCCCGGTTTCCGGCCTTGGCACGCTGGGTGGTTTCAAGCTTCAGATAGAGGACCGCGGTGCGCTGGGATACGAGGCGCTCAACGACGCAACCCAGAAGTTCCTCAAGCGTGCGTCCGAAGCGCCGGAACTCGGCCCAAGCTTCACCAGCTACCAGATCAACGTGCCGCAACTCGATGTGGACCTTGATCGTGTCAAGGCCAAGCAGCTCGGCGTGTCGGTGACCGACGTGTTCGACACGATGCAGATCTACCTCGGCTCGCTGTACATCAACGACTTCAATAAGTTCGGCCGCGTGTACCAAGTGCGGGCTCAGGCGGATGCACCGTTTCGCGCCACAGCTGATGACATCGGCCTGTTGAAGACCCGCAATGCCGCTGGCGAGATGGTCCCGATGTCTTCGCTCGTGAAAGTCTCACCGACCTACGGACCGGAGATGGTGGTTCGCTACAACGGATACCTCGCGGCTGACGTCAATGGTGGGCCCGCACCTAGCTACTCGTCGGGCGAGGCCAAGGCGGCGATCGAACGCATTGCTGCAGAGACACTTCCTCCGGGCATTAAGATGGAATGGACCGATCTGACCTATCAGCAGATCCTGACGGGCAACTCTGCGTTGTGGGTGTTCCCAATCAGCGTTCTGCTCGTCTTCATGGTGCTGGCCGCGATGTACGAGAGCATGACGCTTCCTCTGGCCATCATTCTGATAGTCCCAATGAGCCTGTTGTCTGCATTGCTGGGGGTATGGATCACCAACGGCGACAACAATATCTTCACGCAGATCGGCTTGATGGTGCTGGTGGGCCTCTCCGTGAAGAACGCGATCCTGATCGTGGAATTCGCTCGAGAGCTTGAGATGCAGGGACGGGGCATCGTCGAGGCAGCCGTCGAAGCGAGCCGGCTGCGGCTGCGCCCGATTCTGATGACCTCCATCGCATTCATCATGGGTGTCGTCCCTCTGGTGCTCTCGAGCGGTGCAGGCGCCGAGATGCGACGGGCCATGGGCATTGCCGTGTTCTTCGGAATGTTGGGTGTGACGCTCTTCGGCTTGATGCTCACGCCCGTGTTCTATGTGCTCCTGCGCAAGCTCTCGGGTAACAAGCGGCTGGTCGACAAGCACGACCATCATCCCCATATCGGCGAGCTGCAACCCACGCTCAAACATTGAGGAATTCATCATGAAAACATTCATGACTGCTGGAACATTCAAGGGCTTCGGCCTTGTCATGGCACTGATGGTGCTGGCCGGGTGCTCCGTGGCGCCTACCTATAACAAGCCGGCTGCCATTGTCCCGTCGGCTTACAAGGAAGCACCTGCCGCCGATGCACAGGCCGGGCAATGGAAGCCGGCACAGCCCGCCGAGCAGTTCGACCGCGGTGCCTGGTGGTCCGTCTTCGGGGATCCGACCCTGAACGACCTCGAGCACCAGGCGATCAGCGCGAACCAGAACCTCCAGGCCGCAACGGCGCGTTTGAAGCAGTCGCGAGCCATGACTCAGGCCTTTCGCGCCAGTCTGTTTCCGACGCTCGATGCCGGGTTTGGCCCGACACGGCAGATGCCGTCGGGTGCATCTCAAAACATGCCGCAGGGCACGACGGCATCGCCGCAGACGCTCTATCGCGCGCAGGTCGGCGTTTCATACGAAGTCGACCTGTTCGGCCGCGTGTCGTCCATAGCCGGTGCGGCCGAGGCCGATGAACAACGCAGCGAAGCACTTTTCCGCTCGGTGCTGCTCGCCTTGCAGGCGGATGTGGCGCAGAACTACTTCACACTGCGCCAGCTGGATGCCGAGTCCGATGTCTTTGCCAACGCCGTTGGACTCCGAGAGCAAGCGCTGAAGCTTTTGCAAAGCCGCTTCGATGCCGGAGAGATCAGCGAACTGGACGTGGCGCGTGCAAAGTCGGAACTGGCCACGGCTCGCTCCGACGCCATGACGGTTCAGCGCATGCGGGCCGCCTCCGAACACAGCCTCGCTGTTCTGCTTGGCAAGGCTCCGGCGGACTTTGCGATGGCACCGCGCCCATTGGAGCGCGTCAGCTTCCGCTTGCCGACAGGGCTGCCGTCCGCGCTGCTGGAACGTCGGCCCGACATCGCTGCCGCGGAGCGTGCGATGGCAATGGCCAACGCACGGATCGGTGCGGCCAAGGCTGCGTTCTTCCCTTCGTTGACGCTGACAGGCGTTGCCGGCTATGAGGCGGGGTCCATGGGCGACTTGTTCAAGTGGAGCAGCCGCTCCTTCCTGCTTGGCCCGTTGGCTGGCACGATGCTCAATTTGCCGATCTTCGACGGTGGATTGCGAAAAGGCAATCTTGCGAACGCGCGCGCCGTCTATGAGGAGGACGTCGCGGCTTACCAGCAGCAGGTACTGACCGCTTTCCGCGACGTCGAAGACAGCCTCTCCGACCTGCGTGTTCTTGAGACGCAGACCGCGACGCAGTCCAATGCCGTCAACGCTTCCGGGCGCGCGGCGCAGGTGTCGCGGGCTCAGTACAAGGAGGGCGCAGTGACCTATCTGGAGGTCATCGATGCCGAGCGGACAGTGCTCCAAACGAACCGTGCAGCAGTACAGTTGCACGGGCTCGAAGCCGTGGCGACGGTCAATCTGATCCGCGCCCTGGGCGGTGGATGGGAGGGGTTCGATGCCGTGGCCGGCGCGGGAAAGTCAACTCCCGAGCACCAGGCGAACAGGCAGACCGTCGCGGTGGACTCGAGAAAGTAATCGGCGTCTCACTTCGGAGAGGCCTCTTCTCGAATTCCGAAGTGAGGCATGACGAATTCGGTCAGTTCGTCGAGGCTGTCGGCAGCCGGTCTGCGCGTCGGCTTGATGTGAAGGGCAACGTGAGAGATACCGGCGCGCTGCTGTCCTGCTCCTGCCAGAAGTCGATGAGCGCGTGGCGGCCGCTTCTGTTCTCATGCATACCCGACCGACTTCCAGGGCGGCGCATCGGGATCCTCTGCCAGATCGGACCAGGTCCGTATCCCATCGTTGAACCGCCCCTCCCACCGCCTGACACCACTGGGATGCCAGGACGGTGCCGCGCCGCGCATCCTGCCGCCGATCCGACGTCCGCTACGACGCCCTTGAGTTTGGACACTTCCAGTTCCGACTCGAGATGATGCATCGCTTGCTCGACGTCGGCCCGAGTGAGGCCGTTGACCACCCCGTCTGCTTTCGCCCGCGCGAGTCCCTTGACGATGGCCCGCCCGATGCCGCAGTAGAGCCGGCGACGATGGCAATCTTTCCTGGCAGGTCGATAGGCGTGGAGCTTCCTTGCACCACTGGGGTGCTGTTGATGTCGGGTAACCGAGGGAGCTTTCTTGACTTGATCAACCTGGTCAAGACTCACCAGTCCTGTGGAGAAGGGGGGTCCGCAATAGAAAGAAGCGCCGAGTCCAGGCGGCGCGATCAAGAGACCCAATTGTCGCCACAGCGGAGACACTGAAGCTCTTCGTGATGGGTTTATCGCGTGTGCGTGTCTAACTAAAGTCACTCCGGTTGGCGCGACAGACCCATTGCGGGTCCGGAAAGCCGCCAACCTTAACCCCCTCAGGAACAATCAAATGAAGCTCTATATCGCTCAAGCCACCTGTTCGCTCGCCGTCCAGATCATTGCCAATGAACTGGGTTTGGAGCCCGAGCTTGTCCACTTCAACGTGTTTGACAAGACCACCTCAAACG
>CAIQMJ010000801.1 GCA_903872875.1 uncultured Variovorax sp. | reverse complement strand
TCGGCAGGCCGTGGCAGTCCCAGCCGGGAACGTAGAGTGCGTCGAAGCCTTCGAGCTGGCGCGCCTTGGTGATCATGTCCTTCAGGATCTTGTTCACCGCGTGGCCCATGTGGATCTGTCCATTGGCGTACGGCGGGCCGTCGTGCAGGATGAACTTGGGCGCGCCGTGGCGGGCGTCGCGCAGCCGCTTGTAGAGGCCGGTGTCGTCCCATTCCTTGACCCAGCCGGGTTCGCGCTTCGACATGTCGCCGCGCATCGGGAAGGGTGTATCGGGCAGGTTCAGGGTGGCGCGGTAATCGGTGCCGCCGTCGGTTTTGTTGTCAGCCATGGAGGTTCCAGAAGGTCTGCGCTGCCGTGCAACGCGCGAAGAATCGATGAGGGCGTGCGGCGCTGAATGACGAAGCGCGGCACGCGGCGAAAGGCGAAGGAGCGGGATGGGCTTCCCGCCCTAAATTCGGTCGCGCGTGGTCTGACGGTGGGTTTCCGCGTGGGTGGAAGCAAAGAACGCGCGTGCGTCGTTGCCATCCTTCGCGATGCCCGCGGTCAGGGCTTCCAGGCTGGTATAGCGCAATTCGTCGTGCAGTTTGTGCAGCAGTTCCACGCGAACGATTTTACCGTAGGCCCCTTCGGAACCCAGTGCGGCGGGCCAATCGAGGCAGTGGGTTTCCAGCAGCACGCGCCCGGCGTTGACGTCGTTGGCGTCAAGCGAGGGGCGCACGCCGAGGTTGGCGACACCCTGAAGCGGACGATCGGCCAGCCCGTGGACCAGCACCGCGAAGATGCCGCTGGCGGCGGGCTTCCAGTGTTTGAAGCGCAGGTTGAGCGTGCGGAAGCCGTCGTCGCGGCCCGGCGCCGAGGCGCCCAGCGCGCGGCCGAGCTTGCGTCCATGCACTACATGCCCAGAGATCGCGTACGGCCGGCCGAGCAGCGTGTGGGCATCGCCCATGCGGCCTTCGGCCAATGCATCGCGCACCGCTGAACTTGACACGCGCAGCCCGCGCACTTCGTAGCTGTTCATCCGCGCGACGTCGAAGCCGTGCTGGATGCCGGCCTGGTCGAGCATCGCGTAGTCACCGGCGCGCTTGGCGCCGAAGCGGAAGTCGTCGCCGACCAGCACGTAGCGCGCGCCCAGACCTTCGATCAGGACATCGCGAATGAATTCGTCGGGCGTTTGCGCTGCCAGCCGCGCATCGAAGGGCAGCACGATGGTTTGCGCCACGCCGCTGCCCGCGAGTTCGGCGAGCTTGTCGCGCAATGTGCCGATCCGCGCAGGCGCGAGTTCAGCCCGCTTGTTGAGGGCAGCGAAATAGTCGCGCGGATGTGGTTCGAAAGTGAGCACGCAACTCGGAAGGCCGCGCTGGCGCGCCTCCGTGTTGAGCAGCGCCAGCATGGCCTGGTGGCCACGGTGGACGCCGTCGAAGTTGCCGATGGTCAGGGCGCAGGCCGACGCCACGCCGGGATGCCGAAAGCCGCGAAAAACCTGCATGAGTTGATATATTTTTGATAGCGCCGCATGACCGCTGGACGGGCAGTGCAACGCATATCTGTCATAAAGCCGGTATATTGTGACGCACTGCGTCAGCGTGCGTACCGTCCCGGTTGGCACGCCGACCCTGGTCTTTCCGAGTTTCTTCCCTGTTTTGAGGAGGCGAGTGGTGAAGGTCTTGAAGTTGTCTGCCCAAGGGCTGCCCCAGTCGTGGATCACGCTGGAACAGGCCGTGATCCACTACGCGGCGGATGAGGTGCGCTGGGAGGTCGGAGCGCAGGTCGCCGTGTTCCGAGGCGGGCACAACGCAGTGACCGGCAAGCAGTCGCAGATCGCGATCAACAGCATCATCGGCACCAAGGGCGTGCCGCGCATCAACCCCTTCAACCAGCGTCCCGGTCTCACCAACAGCAAGCTGTTTTCGCGAGACCGCAATGTCTGCGCCTATTGCGGCGGCCACTTCCATGAAGACGAACTGACGCGCGAGCACATCATTCCGTTCGCGCAGAATGGCATCGACGTCTGGATGAACGTCGTCACTGCCTGCAAGCCGTGCAATCATCGCAAGAGCAGCCGCACGCCGGAACAGGCGAACATGCCGTTGCTGTACGCGCCCTACGTGCCGAGTCTCTGGGAGGACTTCATTCTGCGCAACCGCCGCATTCTGGCGGACCAGATGCAATTCCTGATGGCGCATCTCCCGCAGAGTTCGCGTCTGCACAACTGACTAAAGCTGGAACGCGCCCGCGGCGGTCGCAGCTGGTCAATAGCTCAGTTCAAGCACGGTCACGTGTCCGGCGGCCAATGGCCAACTTTGTCCAGTCACGCGCTCGCCGTTGAAATCCGCCACGACAGCACGGGGCGTGGCGTCCTTGAGCCGCAGTTTTGCGCTTGCTACGCCGGCGCCGTGTGCCGGCACGCCGGGCAGTACCGCATTGCCGTCAAGGCGCATCGTGTCGCGCTGCGCGTCGAAGTAACCGCGCGGTCGTGTGAGGATGACCAGCGCCGGCGCCTCGCGGTCCGTGGTGGCGACACGTTCGGGCCGCATCTGCACGATCGAGCTCGAACGCGGAAACGGGGCGCGATAGATGTGCGTCGTGTCGTAGCCGTCGGCGCCGATCACGAATTCGAAGGCCGTGCCCGAGGCTGCAGAGAATGGGCCCCAGCGTCCGTCGGAACCAATGGTTTGCTCCCAGGCAGCCGCGCCGCGCCGCAGGCCTGTCGCCGGATCGATGGCGAACACGCTGAGGCGTGCGCCAGGCAGCGGCAGGTTGTTCGTGGAATTGCCGCTGGTCGGTCGCAGCGAATCGGTACCCAGGCCGGTAATGCGACCGGACAGCGTGATCCGAGCCTCCGGTACCGGCTGGAGCGTGGCCGGCGCGCTGCCGGTCAGGAAACGCCAGGTGGCGTCGAAAGCGGCCGGCGAAAAGGAGGTCTCACGGTGGTCGACGCGTGGGAGCACGACGTTGGTCGCTCCCTTCAGTGCTGGTCCGTCGTAACCGATGTTCGTCGCCTTGCCCGGCGCGCCGAGCCACAGGCCGTCGGGCTGGGCGTACTTGTCGTTGTTGTCGGAGCGCAAGGTGAGCCAGTGGACGCCGGGCGTGACTTCGTCGCCGGCTGGGCCCTTCGGCGCATTCAGCGCCTGGATGAAAGGAGACAGGGCAGAGAACTCGCTGCCCTCGTTGAAGCCCTTGATCGCCCAGATGCCGTGCGCCGGGTTTCCCCCCAACACCACGTGGCTGACCAGTTGGTCGCCGCCGCCGTTCTGCACGTAGTTGCGGATGGTGTTGCCGCCGCGGGAATTGCCGATCAGCACCACCTTGCCGGCGCCCGTCGCCTTGCGCACGCCGTCGACTTCGGCCTTCAGGAAGGCCATGGATTCGGTGGTGGAACTGCGTCCAGGCTGCGCGACGGCATCGTTGTCGCGGGCCAGCGGCATCGGCTGGTCGAAGGCAAACAGCCGTTCGCGCGGCCAGCCGTTCGATTCGAAACGCCAGATCGTCGTTTGCCACAGCGCCGCTGAGTCCCCGTTGCCATGAACGAACACGATCGGCGGCCGCGCGTCGAGCGGCGGCGCGCCTGCGCAGGCGGCAAGGAGGGTGGAGGCGAAGCCCATGGCGAGAAGTGTGCGGCGTGACGGCATGTGCAAGCCTCATTCCAACGTGAAAAAAGCGCCCGACGACGCTCAGCTCAATCCAGGCGCCGGCCTTCTCTTTCAGGACACCGCGGGACCGGTTTTGCCGGGCCGCTGATGTTGCCGACGAAAGGAGGGTGCGAAGTGCCGACTAATTGAACACGCCGGCGGTGTCCTGCAGTCGCGCCGACACTTCGCCAAGGTGATGCATCGAATCGCCGAAGGTGATTTCGAGCTGGGTCAGCTTGCGGAAATAGTGGCTGCCGATGTATTCATCGGTCACCCCGATTCCGCCATGCAGCTGTACGGAGTTCGCCGCCACATAACGCATCGATACGCCGAGCTGGTACTTGGCACGTGCCAGCGCCTGGCGGCGTTCGTCGGCCGGTGCGTTCAGCTTGAGCGTGGCGTAGTAGCTCATCGAACGTGCGAGTTCGAGCTGCATCTTCATGTCCGCCACTCTGTGGCGCAGTGCCTGGAAGCTGGCGATCGTCACGCCGAACTGCTTTCGCTGGTTCAGGTACTCCACGGTGACGTCGAGCGTCTTGTCCAGCACGCCGACACCTTCCGCACATGTCGCTGCGATGCCGATGTCGATCGCGTGCTCAAGGGCTGCTAGTCCGTCGGCCGTGACCAGCGTGGCTGCCGCCTTGTCGAACACCACTTCGGCGGCACGGCTGCCGTCTTGTGTGCCGTAGCCGTGGGCCTCGACGCCGCTCGCGCTGCGCTCGACGAGGAACAGGGCAATCTTGCCGTCGGCCTGCGCTGGAACGAGATAGGCATCGGCTTCATCGCCCACCGGTACGAGGCTCTTGTGGCCCGTCACCGCCCAGCCGGCGCCGGTTTTCGTGGCGGTGGCTGCGCACACATCGAGCCGGTAGCGAGCCTTGCGCTCCTGGTGTGCCAGCACGACGATCGCCTGGCCGCCGGCGATGCGCGGCAGCCATGCTTCCTTCAGTTCGGTGCCCGCATAGCCGCTCAACACGCCGCCGGTAATCAGTGCTTGCGCGAAGGGCTCGAGCACGATGCCGCGGCCGAGTTCTTCCATCACGACCATGCCCGCCACCGGGCCCATGCCGAGGCCGCCATCGTCTTCGGAGATGTAGAGACCGCCCAGGCCCAGTTCGGCGAGCTCGTCCCAGGCTTCGCGCGAAAAACCGCCCTTGGCTTCGATACCGCGACGACGTTCGAAGGTATAGCCCTTGTCGACCCACTTGCGCACTGCGTCGCGCAATTGTTCCTGGTCGTCCGAAAAATTGAAGTCCATGTGTGTCTCCTCAGCCCAGAACCGTCTGCGCGACGATGTTGCGTTGAACCTCGTTCGATCCGCCATAGATGGTGGTCTTGCGCATGTTGAAGAAGGTCGATGCAAGCGGTGCCAACGCCGGATTGCCACCAGGGAAATCACCTTGCCAGCCTGCATGCATCGCTTCGCGGATCAGCGGCAGGGCATACGGGCCGCCGGCCAGCAGCATCAGTTCCGCGTAGCGCTGCTGGATCTCGCTGCCGCGGATCTTGAGCAGTCCGGCGACGTCGAGCGAATTCTTGCCGGACGTGGCGGCGGACAACACGCGCAGCACCATCATCTCGAGCGCGACGACGTCGACCTCGAGCTTGGCGATCTCGTCACGGAAACGCGGGTCGTCGTAGACGCCTTCGCTCTTTGCGATGCGTTTCAGCCGCTCGAGCTCGCGCTTGGCGCGATTCACGTCTGCGATGTTCGTGCGTTCGTGCGACAGAAGATGCTTGGCGTAGGTCCAGCCCTTGTTCTCTTCGCCGATCAGGTTTTCCGCTGGCACTTCGACGTTGTCGAAGAACACCTCATTCACCTCGAAGCTGCCATCGAGCAGCTTGATCGGACGCACCGTGACGCCGGGCGACTTCATGTCGAGCAGCAGGAAGCTGATGCCGGTCTGCGGCTTGCCTTCGTTGCTGGTCCGCACGAGGTTGAACATCCAGTCGCCGTACTGGCCGAGCGTGGTCCAGGTCTTCTGACCATTGACGATGTACTTGTCGCCCTTGCGCTCGGCCTTGGTTTTGACAGAGGCGAGATCGGAGCCCGAGCCGGGCTCGCTGTAGCCCTGGCTCCACCACACTTCGCCGCTGGCGATGCCCGGCAGGAAGCGCTTCTGCTGCTCTGCGTTGCCGAACGCCATGATCACTGGCGCGACCATCACGGGGCCGAACGGAATGATGCGGGGTGCGCCGGCCAGCGCAGTTTCTTCTTCGAACAGATGGCGCTGGATCGCGGTCCAGCCAGGACCGCCGAACTCCTTGGGCCAGCCGTAGCCAAGCCAGCCCTTCTTGCCGAGGATCTTGGCCCAGCCCTGCAGATCGTCGCGCGTCAATTCGAGCGCGTTGTGGACCTTGTGCGAAATCTCTTTCGGAAGGTTGTTCTTGACCCAGTCGCGAATCTCTTCGCGGAACTGCTGTTCTTCGGGCGTGAAGCTCAAATCCATGCGTGCCTCGCTGTGTTGATGGGGCCGCGTCGGTCGGCGGCGTGTCTCCGGGAAAACGGAGTTTTAGCACGGTCGTGCGCTAATTGGCTGTCCGCGCGGCGACAAATCGATGTCGACGCACTGGTGTCGTGCGCGTGATCGTCTCCAGCGGGACTGCGGGCGCCTCCACGGATAATCCTGCGTCCCATGAAGAACATCGTGATATTGATCTCCGGCGAAGGCTCCAACATGGCAGCCATCGTTCGCGCCGCGAAAAGCGAACAGTGGGGCGCGCGTTTCGGCTCGCGCATCGCCGCCGTCGTGAGCAATCGGCCGGATGCGGGTGGCCTTGCCTTTGCGGCAGCCGAGGGCATCGTGACGGCAGTCGTTCCGCACAAGGAATTTCCGACGCGGGAAAGCTTCGACGCCGCTCTGGCGAAGGCTGTGGACGCTCATGCGCCGACGCTGGTGGTGCTCGCCGGCTTCATGCGCATCCTGACGCCGGAATTCGTGACGCGCTACGAGGGACGGCTGTTGAACATCCATCCGTCGCTGCTGCCTGCGTTTGCTGGTCTGCACACGCATCGGCGTGCCATCGAAGCGGGTTGCCGGGTCGCTGGCGCCACTGTTCACCAGGTGACTTCGGAACTTGATCATGGGCCGATCCTCGATCAGGCCGTCGTGCCGGTGCTTCCCGGCGACAGCGCGGATCTGCTGGCGCAGCGGGTGCTCTCGCAGGAGCACAAGCTCTATCCGCGTGCCATTGCCGCCTGGCTCGCCCGGACGGTGGCCGTCTCCGACGGCTGACGTTTCCGGCGCAGGTCAGTCGATGCGTGTGAAGCGTTGCTGCCGGACGCCGTCGATCTCAACCGATTCTTCGAACATCGCAGCAGGGCGTACCCACAGACCCCGCTGCCCGTAGAGCGCGCGGTAAAGCGTCATCGGCTCCAGCGTCTCACTGTGGCGCGCAGTGCCCATCACATCATATTCGCCGCCCTTGTAGTGTCGGTAGCGGCCCGGCGGTGTCTCGATCAGCGGGGGCAGGTCGTCGTCTTTCATGCATGCGATTCTGCGTGAATGTCGTCTGCACGGCTTGGCTGAGACAATCGGGGCATGCACCCCAAAGTTTTGCTGGAAGCCACCGCCGACCTGGTCGGCCTGGTTCTTAAATTCGATCACCCGGCCGATCAGGTCGTTTCGCGTTTCTTTCGCGAGCACCGCGAGCTTGGCCCCCGCGAGCGCGCCACGTTGGCCGAGACGGTCTATGCCGTTTTGCGCAAGAAGCTGTTGTTCGATCATCTGTCGCCTTCCGGCACAGGGTCCAAAGAGCGCCGGATGGCGATCCTCGGCTTCTACGGTCCGCGCGACTTCCTGAAAAGCGCGCTCAATGACACCGAGAAGCGCTGGCTCGACAACTGTGACGGTGTGAAGCACGAAGACCTGCTCGAACGCCATCGGCACAACCTGCCCGAATGGCTGGTTGCGCCGCTCAAGGCGCAGCTCGGCAGTGGTTTCTGGCCGTTGGCGGAGAGTCTTCAACAACCGGCGCCGCTCGATCTGCGCGTGAATGCGCTGAATGACAAACGCGCCGATGTGCAGAAAGAGCTTGCGGCGGTGGCAATCAAGGCGGAATCCACACCTTTTTCGCCCTGGGGGCTGCGGATCGACGGAAAGCCTGCGCTGACGAAGCTGGACGCCTTCACGCGCGGAGCGATCGAGGTGCAGGACGAAGGCTCGCAGTTGCTTGCGTTGCTGCTGGACGCCAAGCGAGGCGAGATGGTGGTCGATTTCTGCGCCGGCGCTGGCGGCAAGACGCTGGCGATCGGCGCCACGATGCGCAGCACGGGCCGGCTCTATGCTTTCGACACGTCGGCGCATCGGCTCGACGCGCTCAAGCCGCGGCTCGCACGCAGCAAGCTGTCGAACGTCCATCCGGCCGCCATCGCACATGAGCGCGACGATCGTATCAAGCGCCTGGCGGGGAAGATCGATCGCGTGCTGGTCGACGCGCCGTGTTCCGGCCTGGGTACCTTGCGGCGCAATCCTGATCTGAAATGGCGGCAGTCGGCCAAAAGCGTGGCTGAATTGACGGAGAAGCAGAGGGCCATTCTGCAGAGTGCCGCGCGGCTCGTGAAGTCGGGCGGCCGGTTGATCTACGCGACCTGCAGCGTGTTGCCGGGGGAAAACGAGGCGATTGCGGAAGCGTTCTCGCTCGCCAACCCGGATTTCGCGTTCGAGGATGTGGGCAACCTGCTCGCTGGTCTCAAGGTGGCCGACGCCTCGCGCCTCTGTGCGGGTGGCGAGAGCGGTTCACAATACCTGCGTCTCTGGCCCCACCTGCATGGGACTGATGGTTTCTTTGCGGCGGTTTGGAACCGGAAGTAGTACGAGTACTCCAAACAACAGGAAAACGTGCGTTACATCAAGGATTTAGACCCCTTTTCGGGGCCGGACCTTTAAAATCGCGGTTGACTTAGAGGTTGCACCTTCGTGTGGCCATGGAGTAAAGATTTCAATGATGCTTCCTGACTCTGCCGTCTTGAATGCGGCCATCGACTGGCTCGGACACGGCTTGTGGGATCTCACATGGTGGCAGATCGTGCTGTACACGCTTGCCACCACGCACATCACGATCGCCGCCGTCACGATCTTCCTGCATCGCACGCAGACGCATCGCGCAATGGACCTCGGCCCGATCCCCTCGCATTTCTTCCGGTTGTGGCTGTGGCTTGGTACAGGCATGGTCACCAAGGAGTGGGTCGCCATCCACCGCAAGCACCACGCGAAGTGCGAAACCATCGATGACCCGCACAGCCCGCAGGTCAAGGGCATCGATGAAGTGATGTGGCGTGGTGCCGAGCTGTACCGGAAGGAGTCGAAGAACCGCGACACCATCGAGCGTTTCGGCCATGGCACGCCGGACGACTGGCTTGAACGCAATCTGTATAGCCGCTACAGCTGGCAAGGTGTCGGCCTGATGATGGTGCTGAATCTGGCGATGTTCGGTGCGATTGGCTTGGCCGTGTGGGCCGTTCAGATGGTCTGGATTCCATTCTGGGCCGCGGGCGTGGTGAATGGCATCGGCCATTACTGGGGCTATCGGAATTTTGAGGCGGCCGATGCCAGCACCAATCTGATTCCCTGGGGCATCATCATTGGTGGCGAGGAGTTGCATAACAACCACC
>CAIQMJ010000800.1 GCA_903872875.1 uncultured Variovorax sp. | reverse complement strand
GCCGGCTGGCGGCGGCCTGCTTTCCTGCGCAGGTCGTCACGCTCACGATCAGCGACGTGCCGGGCGATGACCCGGCCGTGATCGCCAGCGGCCCGACCGTGCCCGACGCGACCACCTGCGCCGACGCGCTCGCGATCCTCGAGCGCTACGGCATCGCCGTGCCGCCGGCCGTGCGCACGCAACTGGTCGACGGCACGCTGGAGACGCCGAAGCCCGGCGACGCGGCTTTCCGCGGCCATGCGACGCATGTGATCGCGGCACCGCAGCAGTCGTTGCAGGCCGCGGCCGAGGCGGCGCGCGCGGCCGGCATCGCGGCCCATGTGCTGAGCGACGAGATGGAAGGCGAATCGCGCGAGGTCGGCAAGGTGCATGGCGCACTGGCGCGCGCCGTCGCGCTGCGCGGCGAACCCTTCCCGCGGCCCTGCGTGATCCTTTCGGGCGGCGAGACCACGGTCACGATCCGGCCGCGCCAGCCGGGCCAGCCCAAGGGCCGTGGCGGCCGCGCGGGCGAGTTCTGCCTCGGGCTGGCCGGTGCGCTGGCCACGCAGCCGCAGGTCTGGGCGCTGGCCGCCGACACCGACGGCATCGACGGTGTCGAGGACAACGCCGGAGCCTTCGTCACGCCCGACACGCTGGCCCGCGCCGAAGGACAGGGGCGCAAGCTCGCGGCCCACCTCGATCGCAACGACGCCTACGGCTACTTCGACGCGATCGGCGACCTGCTGGTCACCGGACCGACGCACACCAACGTCAACGACTTTCGCGCGCTGCTGATCCTGTAGCCGCCGCAAACCAGTGGTCGGTCGGGCTCTTCCGCTGCAGGAAGACCCGCGGAATCGCCTCGGCCGGCCCGCCGGCGCCGGGCCTCATCCGTAAAGGTCGTGCCGGACCGAATGGTCGTAGTGCGCATCGATGGCCTTGACCTGCGCCTCGTCGACAGGGGCGGCAGTCTCGGCGAGCCTGGCGAACGAGGCCATCATGCGGCCCACGGTCGGCAGCGCGTCGCGACCGAGCTTGGCGCTTTCGTTCCACAGCCCCGCCCGGTTGATGGCCTTGCCGCAATGCATCAGGACTTCGTCGATCCGCACGATGGTGGCGGTCTTGGGCGTGCGCGCTCCCTCGCGCAGATCGGCCAGCAGGTCGGGATCGGTCGAGATCCTGCCGCGTCCGTTGATGCGCAGGAAGATGTCCAGGCCGGGGAACAGGAACACCATGGCCAGCCGCGGATCGCGCTGCAGGTTGCGAAGCGATTCGATCCGGTTGTTGCCCGGCCAGTCGGCGAAGGCGACGGTATGCGGATCGAGCACATGGACGAAGCCGGGCGGACCGCCGCGCGGGGAGGCATCGAGTCCGTGATCGCTGCCTGTCGCAATGCAGAAGAACGTGGCAGCCTTCAGGTATGCCTCGTGGAAATCGATCAGGTGGTCGAGCACGGCCTTCTGGATCATCTCGGACGGCGGCGAATAGAGCGCATCCAGATCGGGAAGGTCCGTCATGGCCGCGCCTCGACGAAGGCCCGCAGCCGCGGGTTCCTGATTTCGAACACGTCGAACAGCCCCAGCGCGCGCAGCGCCGGCAGCAGTTCCTCGATGTCGCGCAGCAGGGCCTCGCGGTTGTCGGCTGTGACCGTCGGCATGTCCAACGCGGCGGCGTTGGCGAGAAATGCGCCGACCGACCCTTTGCGGATGGTGGTGCCGTGGTGTCGGACCTCGTCGAGATGGTCCGGAAGAATGTCCTGTGCGCGCATGTGCCGGGCTCCTTGGGTATGTGGCTTCCAGCGTAGCGGCCAATGCCGTGGCGGCTGTAGACTTTATCGGCCAATCAATAGCTCGAATCCGCCATGCCCAATCCCATGCCGAATCTGGCCGACTTCGTCGATTCGCCGGATGGCGCCGTCATCGTCGCGGGCGAGGGGAGCGAAGACCGCGAACTCGGCTCCGGGCCACACCACCACGCGCGCGGACAGCTGTTCGGGTCACTGCGAGGCCTGCTGTCCGTGGGTGTCGATGACGGCGTGTGGATCGTGCCCGCCATCCACGCCGTGTGGTTGCCGCCGCACGCGGTGCATTCGGGGCGCTCCCATGGTCCGTTCCATGGCTGGAGCGCCTATGTGGCGGAGCCGGCCTGCGTCACGCTGCCGCAGCGGCCCTGCACCATCCGCACTTCGGGTTTGCTGCGCGAGGCCGTCCTGCGTGCGTGCAGCTGGGCGTTGGACGCGCGGCAGCCGCTTGCCGACGCGCAGGCCCATGTCGCGGCCGTGATCCTCGACGAGATCCGCACCCTGCCGGCCGAGCCGCTGGGCCTGCCGCTGCCGCGCGACCCGCGTCTGCAGCGGATCGCGCACGCCCTCATTGCCGATCCGGCAGATGAACGGGAGCTGGCGTGTTGGGCCGATTGGGCTGCCGTCAGTGCCCGCACGCTGAGCCGGCGGTTCGTGTCGGAAACAGGATTCAACTTCACCGCCTGGCGGCAGCGGGCGCGAATGATGCGGTCCCTGGAGATGCTGGCGGCGGGTCGGCCCGTGAACGCGATCGCCCTCGACCTGGGCTACTCGACGGCCAGCGCATTCATCAACCTGTTCCGGCGTACCTTCGGCGAGACGCCGGCGATCTACCGGGCACGGCTGTGACGGGAGCGCGTCGGCTTCGCGCGCAGCGCTAAGGCAGGTTCTCGCGAAAGATCACCTGGCTGCGGGTGCTCTCGACGCCGCTCAGCGGCTCGCGCTTGTCACGCAGGTTGGTGAAGATGCGCACGCAGCTCATCAGCGTGGTGTGCGGGCTCTGCGTGATGACGGCGTCCATGCTGCCGTCGATCAGCAGGGCGCGCGTGTCGGGCGTGAGCCCGTGGCCGATCAGCACCACCTTCTGGTCGCGGCCGGCCTCCTTCAGTGCGCGCGCCACGCCGTCGGAAGCGCCGCCGATGTTGTAGATGCCGCCCAGCTCCGGATGCTGGTCGAGCAGCGCGCGGGTCTGGCGGTAGTTCTGCTCGGCATCGTCCTGGCCCTCGCGCAGGCCGACCACCTGCAGGCGCTCGAACATCTCGTCGATCACGTGGAGGAAGCCGGCCTCGCGTTCCTCGTGCGCGCGGTAGCTCAGGCTGCCCGCGATCAGCGCGACCTTGGCGCTGCGTGTGCCGGTGAAGCGGCCGATCAGGTAGCCGGCAGTGCGGCCGGCGGCGCGGTTGTCCAGGCCGATGTAGGCCGCGCGCGGCGAGTTCGACAGGTCGGAGATCAGCGTGATCACCGGCACGCCGCGCTCCGCCAGCGTTGCAACGGCCTCGCGTACCGCCGGATGCTCGAGCGCCATCACGGCGATGCCGTCGCAGCGCTTGCCGTTGCGCAGCAGTGCCGCGGCCAGTTCGTGCGGGTTGAAGCTCTCGATGAACTCGGTGCGGCAGCGCACGTTGAAGGGCGCCCAGTGCTCCTCCGAGTAGCCGACCATGTCGCCCAGCATGCGGATGAAACGGTTGGTGCCCGCCGGCAGCATGAACACCAGCCGCAGCGGTTGGGGCGCCAGCACGGCGGACAGGGTCGACTCGGGCAGGTAGTCGAGTTCGCTGGCGGCCTTCAGCACGCGCTGGACCGTCGCGTCGCGCACGCCGGGGCGCTTGTTGAGCACCCGGTCGACCGTCGCGGTGGACACGCGCGCGGCGCGCGCAATGTCGACCACGCGGGCTCGCCGCGCATCGCCTGCCAAGCCTTCAGGGTTAACCCTCATAAATCAAAAACCATCATTCATCTGATTTGACGTTCGATGGGGTCAACTCTATCGTCCCCATGCCTTCAAGTCGATGGTGCATCAAAATCCATCAATCTCACAAACGGAGACAGTCCATGCCATCCATCAGCCGCCGCAGTGCATTGCGCACGCTTTCCGCCCTCCCAGCCGCCAGCATCGTGACCGCCGTGCCGCGCTTCGCCCGAGCCGCGGAGTTCTCGTACAAGTACGGCAACAACCTGCCGCTCAGCCATCCGCTGAACATCCGCGCGCAGGAAGCGGCTGACCGCATCGCCAAGGAAACCAACGGCCGGGTCGAGATCAAGATCTTCCCGAACAACCAGCTGGGCGGCGACACCGACATGCTGGCGCAGGTGCGCTCGGGCGGCATCGAGTTCTTCACGCCGTCGGCGCTGGTGATCGCCACGCTGGTGCCGGTGGCCGCCATCAACGCGGTCGGCTTCGCTTTCTCCGACTACAACCAGGTCTGGGCCGCGATGGACGGCAAGCTCGGCGCGCATGTGCGCGACGCCATCGCCAAGTCGCGGCTCTATGCCTTCGAGAAGATGTGGGACAACGGCTTCCGCCAGACCACCAGCAGCAAGGCCGCGATCGCGACCGCGAAGGACATGGACGGCCTGAAGATCCGCGTGCCGGTGAGCCCGCTGTCGATCTCGATGTTCAAGGGCCTGGGCGCCGCGCCGGCCAGCCTGCAGTTCAGCGAGGTCTACTCCGCGCTGCAGACCAAGATCGTCGATGCGCAGGAGAACCCGCTGCCGATCATCCAGGTCGCCAAGCTGTTCGAAGTGCAGAAGTTCTGCTCGCTGACCAACCACATCTGGGACGGCTACTGGTTCATCGCCAACGGCCGCGCCTGGGAGGCGCTGCCGGCCGACCTGAAGACCATCGTCGCGCGCGCCATCAACGAGGCCGGCATGCAGCAGCGCGAGGACATCAAGAAGCTCAACGATTCGGTGGTCGGCGACCTGCAGGCCAAGGGCCTGACGATCAACCGCCCGACGGCCGACAGCTTCCGCGCCAAGCTGCGCGAAGCCGGCTTCTACGGCGAGTGGAAGGGCCGCTTCGGCGCCGAGGCCTAGGGCCTGCTCGAAGGCGCGGTCGGCAAGCTCGCCTGATCGGACATGTCACACATCCTCATGGCCGATTCGAGCGACGCCCTGCGCGCCGTACCCGCCGCCAATGCGGCCAGCCGATGGGCCGGCCGCGTCGACGGCTGGCTCGGCACCGTGGTCGAAAGCGCCGCGGCGCTGCTGGTGCTCGCCGAGATCTGCGTGCTGTTCGCCGGCGTCACGGCGCGCTATGCGTTCCACTCGCCGCTGGTCTGGTCCGACGAACTGGCGTCGATCCTGTTCCTGTGGCTGTCGATGCTGGGCGCGGTGGTCGCCTTGCGGCGCGGCGAGCACATGCGCATGACCGCGCTGGTCAGCCAGGTGAAGCCGGGCACGCGCGCCATGCTCGACGCCTTCGCGCTGGCCGCGTCGCTCGCGTTCCTGGCGCTGGTCGCCTGGCCGGCGATCGACTACGCCCATGAGGAATCCTTCATCGTCACGCCGGCGCTTGAGATCAGCAACGCCTGGCGCGCCGGTGCCATTCCGGCCGGCATCGCGCTGATGATCGTGGTGGCGCTGCTGCGCCTGGTGCGCATCTGCAGCGTGCGGCAGATCGTGCTGTCGGTGCTGGGCACCGCGGCGGTGGTCGCGCTGTTCTGGCTGGCCGGGCCGCTGCTGGCGCCGCTGGGCAAGTTCAACCTGGTGATCTTCTTCGTGATCGTGGTCGCGGTCACGGTGTTCTCCGGCGTGCCGATCGCCTTCTGCTTCGCGCTGGCGACCTTCGGCTACCTGGCGCTGACCACACGCACGCCGATGCTGGTGATGGTCGGCCGGCTCGACGAAGGCATGTCGCACCTGATCCTGCTGGCGGTGCCGCTGTTCATCTTCCTGGGCGCGCTGATCGAGATGACCGGCATGGCGCGCGCCATGATCCAGTTCCTCGCGAGCCTGCTGGGCCGCGTGCGCGGCGGGCTGTCGTACGTGCTCATCGGCGCGATGTACCTGGTGTCGGGCATCTCGGGTTCGAAGGTGGCGGACATGGCCGCGATCGCGCCCGTGCTGTTCCCCGAGATGAAGAAGCGCGGCGCCAAGCCGGGCGATCTGGTGGCGCTGCTGTCGGCCACCGGCGCGCAGACCGAGACCATTCCGCCGTCGATCGTGCTGATCACCATCGGCTCGGTCACCGGCATCTCGATCGCCGCGCTGTTCACCGGCGGGCTGCTGCCGGCCGTGGTGCTGGGCGTGGCGCTGTGCACCGTCGTGTGGTGGCGCTACCGCCGCGAAGACCTGAGCGGCGTGCAGAAGTTCTCGCCCGCCCAGATCGGCAAGCTGCTG
The DNA here is from genome assembly GCA_903872875.1 of uncultured Variovorax sp. Lineage (GTDB taxonomy): Bacteria > Pseudomonadota > Gammaproteobacteria > Burkholderiales > Burkholderiaceae_C > Variovorax. The sequence goes on along the minus strand of CAIQMJ010000800.1, from coordinate 7,046 downwards.
CTGGTCGCACTGCCCGCGGTGCTGCTGCCCTTCGTGATCCGCGCCGCGGTGGTCGAAGGCGTGGCAACGGCGACCGAGGTGTCGACCATCGGCATCGTCTATTCGGCCGTGGTCGGCCTCTTGGTGTACCGCCAGTTCGACTGGCGCCGCCTGCGGCCGATGCTGATCGAGACCGCGTCGCTGTCGGGCGCGATCATCTTCATCGTCGGCTGCGCGACCGCCATGGCCTGGGGCCTCACGCAGTCGGGCTTCTCGCAGGACCTGGCGCAGCTGATGTCGCGCATCCCGGGTGGCCAGTACGGCTTCCTGGCGGTGTCGATCGTCGCCTTCGTGATCCTGGGCAGTGTGCTCGAGGGCATCCCGGCGATCGTGCTGTTCGGACCGCTGCTGTTCCCGATCGCCAAGGCGGCCGGCGTGCACGAGGTGCACTACGCGATGGTCGTGATCTTCGCGATGGGCATCGGCCTGTTCGCGCCGCCCTTCGGCGTCGGCTACTACGGCGCCTGCGCCGTCAGCAAGGTCGACCCCGACGAAGGCGTCAAGCACATCTGGGGCTACATGGCGGCTTTGATGATCGGCCTGATCCTCGTCGCCGCGATCCCCTGGTTCTCCACCGGCTTTCTCAAGACCTGACAACAACACACAACCGGAGTTAATCCAATGAGCCGCTTTTTCGGAGAGATCCGCCAACTGGGTTACGTCGTGCCCGACATCGAGGCCGCCATGGACTACTGGAGCCGCACGCTCGGCGTCGGTCCGTGGTTCTACAACCCGAAGGTGCCGATCGTGAACTACCAATACCGTGGCGAGTCGCACCAGCCGCACAACTCGGTGGCGCTGGCCAATTCGGGCTTCGTGCAGGTCGAGCTGATCCAGACGCGCAACGACGTGCCGTCGATGTATCGCGACTTCCTGCAGGCCGGCCGCACCGGTCTGCAGCACGTCGCCTACTGGACGTCCAACTACGACGCCGACCTCGAGCGCCTGCTGGGCGAGGGCTTCAAGCCGGTGATGAGCGGCGAGGTGGGCGAGCGCGGCCGCTTCGTCTACTTCGACACCGAATACCACCCGGGCACGGTGATCGAGCTGTCGGAAGTCGCCGGCCCCAAGGGCAAGATGTTCGACCTGATCCGCCAGTCGTCCGAGGGCTGGGACGGCAAGACCGACCCGGTGCGTCCCTTCCCCGACCTGAGCAAGCTGTGAGCGCGTCCGGGCGCATCCAGGCGCGCTACCTGATCGAGACGCCGCACGACCCGGCGGCCGTCGCCGAGGTGATGGCGGGCGAGCAGTCCTGCGGCACCTTCACCCGCGTCGAGGGCGAGACCGATGCGCTGCGCGCCCGTGCGCGCGCCACGGTCGAGGCCATCACCGAACTCGAACCCGCGTCGGCGCCGAGCCTGCCGAACGCACTGCTCGAACGCAAGGGCACGCAGGGGCCCTGGCGGCGCGCGCACATCGACATCTCGTTCCCTGTCGCCAACATCGGTGCCAACCTGCCGACGCTGGCAGCCACGGTGTCGGGCAACCTGTACGACCTGGGCGAGGTCTCGGGCCTGCGCCTCGAGTCGATGCACGTGCCGGCCGAATACCGCGCCCGCTTCGAGATGCCGCAGGTCGGCATCGCGGGCACGCGCCGGCTGACCGGTGTCGCCAGCGGTGCGCTGGTCGGCACCATCATCAAGCCGAACGTCGGCTTCACGGCCGCGGACACGGCCGAGCTGGTGGCTCGCCTGTGCGCCGCCGGCGTCGACTTCATCAAGGACGACGAGGTCTGCGCCGACCCCGACCATGCGCCGCTGGCCGAACGCGTGCCGGCCGTGATGGCCGTCGTGCGCGCGCACCAGGAGCGCACCGGCAAGCACGTGATGGTGGCCTTCAACATCACCGACGAAACCGATGCGATGAAGCGCCACGCCGACCTGGTCGAGCGCGAGGGCGGTTCCTGCGTGATGGCCAGCCTCAACTGGTGCGGCCATTCGGGCATCCAGACGCTGCGCCGCCACACGCCGCTGGCGCTGCACGGCCACCGCAACGGCTACGGCGCGCTGTCGCGCCATCCGCTGCTCGGCATCTCGTTCCAGGCCTACCAGACGATGTGGCGCCTGGCCGGCGTCGACCACATGCACGTGCACGGCCTGCAGGGCAAGTTCTCGCAGCCGGACAGCGAAGTCATCGAGTCCGCGCAGGACTGCTTCACGCCGCTGGCCGAGGGTGTGGACGACCGCGTGATGCCGGCGTTCTCGTCCGGCCAGTGGGCCGGCACCGTGCCCGCGACCTGGTCGGCGATCGGCAGCGACGACCTGCTGTTCATGTCGGGCGGCGGCATCCTCGCCCATCCGGACGGCGCAGCCGCCGGCGTCGCCAGCATCCGCCAGGCCTGGGCGGCAGCCCGCGCCGGCACGCCGCTGGCCGAGGCAGCCCGCAACGCGCCCGAACTGGCGCGTGCGCTGGCCTTCTTCGCCAAGCCATGAGTGCCGCCCCGGCCATCATCTATTACGGCGACGACTTCACAGGCGCGACCGACACGCTCGGCACGGCCACGCGCGCGGGGCTGCGGGCGCTGCTGTTCCTGCAGGTGCCCGACGCGGCGCAGTTGCGGCGCGCCGGGCCGCTCGACTGCCTCGGCATCGCCGGTGCGGCGCGTTCGATGGCGCCGTCCGAGATGCAGGCCGAGCTCGCACCCGTCGCCGACTTCTTTCGCTCCAGCGGTGCGCGCGTGCTGCACTACAAGACCTGCTCGACCTTCGACAGCGCGCCGCAGGTCGGCAGCATCGGGGTCGCGGTTCGCCAGTTGCGCGAGGCCGTGGTCCAGCCCTGGACCGCGATCGTCGGCGGCCAGCCGAACCTCGGGCGCTACTGCCTGTTCGGCAACCTGTTCGCAGCGGCCGGCAGCGGCGGCGAGGTCTACCGGCTCGATCGCCATCCGACCATGAGCCGACACCCCGTCACGCCGATGCACGAGGCCGACCTGCGCCGCCACCTGGTGCTGCAGGGCCTGGCCGACGTGCGCGGCGTGGCCTGGACCGCCGCGGCCGGCGGCCCGGCTGCGCTGGCCGACGCCATGACCGACGTGCTCGCGCACCGGCCCGAGGCGCTGTTGTTCGACGTGGCCGACGATGCGCAACTGCACACGATCGGTGCGGTGCTGTGGGCGCGCGCGCAGGCCACCACGCTGCTGGCCGTGGGCCCGAGCAGCGTCGTGCAGGCGCTGGCGGGCCAGCTGGCTGTCGCGCCCGCGGCGCCGGCGGCGGTCGCACCGGCCCGCGGTCCGGTGTTCGTGCTGGCGGGAAGCCTGTCGCCGGTGACGGCGCGGCAGGTGGCGGCGGCCAGGTCCTTCGAGACGTTGTGGCTCGATCCGGTGGAACTCGCCACGCGCGATACGGCCGTGCTCGACCGCATCGCACGCGAGGTCGCGGCACGGCTCGTGGCCGGCAGGAACGTGCTGGCTTGCACCAACCGGCCGGAACCTGCCGCGGCCGGCGCGGGGCGCGCGCCCATCGACGCCCGCGCGCTCGCGCAGGCGGGCGGCGACCTGCTTGCACGCGTGCTTGCGTTGGCGCCGGTGACGCGCGTCGGCATCGCCGGTGGCGACACCTCCAGCCTGGGCGTGCAGGCGCTTGCGGCCTGGGGACTGTCGTACCTGGCGGAAGTCGGCCCCGGCGCGTCGCTGTGCCGGCTGCACAGCGACGATGGCACGCTCGATGGCGTCGAGATCATGCTCAAGGGTGGGCAGATGGGCTCGGTCGACGTGTTCGAGCGGCTCGTGCACGGTACCGGCGCCGACGCGCCGGCCGGGGTGCCGCTGGCCGCTTGACCGGCCGGCCGGACCGGCCGAGGCGCTCGCGGGCCGAGGCGCGCCCGCGCAGGTCCGACAATTGCTCTCCGTGAATCGACGGCATTCGTCTGGTCGGCCTGGCGGTGCAGGGCATACATATATGGTGCGGCATATGAACTATGGGGCCGCCCGTATGTATGGGGCCGCGCCAGGCCCTACCGTCGGCATTGCCGGATTCACGCCCCCACGAGAGCCACAACATTCATGAGCATCAGCCACAGCCAACCCGTCCGTTTTTTTCACCAGGGCCGGATCGTCGACGTCAGCGGCGTGCATCCGACCCGCTCGGTGCTCGAGTGGCTGCGCGAGGATGCGCGTTGCACGGGCACCAAGGAAGGGTGCAACGAGGGCGATTGCGGTGCATGCACGGTCGTGATCGGCGAGCTCGCCGGTGACGGCGCGGCGGGCGCGGTCGGCGGCTTGACGCTGCAGACCGTCAACGCCTGCATCCAGTTCCTGCCGACGCTGCACGGCAAGGCGCTGTTCACGGTGGAAGACCTGAAGTCGCAGGCGGCGGCCGCCGCTTGTGCGCAGCACGACGCCCCGGCGGCCCGGCCGCATGCCGACAAGAAGCCGGTGGTGCCGCTGCATCCGGTGCAGCAGGCGATGGTCGAGTGCCACGGCTCGCAGTGCGGTTTCTGCACGCCAGGCTTCGTGATGTCGCTCTGGTCGACCTACGAGCACCACCAGGCGGTGGGCACCCAGCCGACCCGTCAGCAACTGGCCGACGACCTGTCGGGCAACCTCTGCCGCTGCACCGGCTACCGCCCGATCCTCGATGCCGGCCAGCGCATGTTCGATCTGCCGGACGTGCGGCTCGACACCCGGCCGGTGGTCGAGGCGTTGCAGGGCCTGAAGCGCGACGACACCTTCCACTATGCGGCGCCGCTGGGCGCACGCACCGACCATTTCCATGCGCCGACCACGCTCGATGCGTTCGCCGCGCTGCGCGAGAGCCTGCCGCAGGCGCGCGTGCTGGCCGGCTCGACCGACGTCGGGCTCTGGGTCAACAAGCAGTTCCGCGAACTCGGCGACATCCTGTACGTAGGCGACGTGGCCGAACTGAAGGTGATCGAGCCGCGCGGCGACGCGCTGTACATCGGTGCCGGTGCGTCGCTCGAATCGGCATGGGGCGCGCTCGCGGCGCGGGTGCCGGCGCTCACCGACGTGTGGTTGCGCTTCGCTTCGCCGCCGATCCGCCATGCCGGCACGATGGGCGGCAACGTCGCCAACGGTTCGCCGATCGGCGACTCGCCGCCGGTGCTGATGGCACTCGACGCCGACATCGAGCTGCGCCGCGGCGACCGCGTGCGCCGCATGCCGCTGCCCGAGTTCTATGTCGACTACATGAAGAACCTGCTGGAGCCCGGCGAGTTCGTGCAGGGCCTGTACGTGCCGCTGGCCGCCCTGCAGCGGCAGGTGCGGGCCTACAAGATCAGCAAGCGCTTCGACTGCGACATCTCGGCGCTGTGCGCGGGCTTCGCGATCGAACTCGACGGCGAGACCGTGAAGGACGTCCGGCTCGCCTACGGCGGCATGGCCGCGGTCGTGAAGCGTGCCGCGAAGGCCGAGGCTGCGCTGCGCGGCCAACCCTGGAGCCAGGCCAGCGTGAAGGCCGCCCAGGCCGCGCTGGCGGAAGACTTCCGGCCGCTGTCGGACATGCGCGCCTCCGCCGCCTACCGGCTGCAGGTCGCGCAGAACCTGATCCAGCGCCTCTGGCTGGAGACGCGCGCGACCGACGCCTTGCCGATCGAGGCAACCAGCGTCTGGAGCACGATGCCGCACCGGACCACGACGGCCCTGGGCCTGGGAGCCTGACATGAACAAGCCAGTGGACGCCCAACTGCTGCAGTCGGCCGAGGCCTTCGCCGACTACCTGAAGAACACCGCCGCGCGCATCGATGCCGGCGCCGAAGCCAAGGCGCACGAAGTCGGCGCCCGTGTCGGCATCAGCCGGCCGCACGAATCGGCCCACCTGCATGTGGCAGGCGAGGCGAACTACATCGACGACCTGCCGGAGCTGGCCGGCACGCTGCACTGCGCGCTCGGCCTGTCGCCGGTGGCCAACGGCAAGCTCACCGGCATGGCGCTGGACACGATCCGTGCACTGCCGGGCGTGGTGGCCGTGCTGACGGCCGCCGACATCCCTGGCAGCAACGACTGCGGCTCGATCGTGCACGACGACCCGATCCTGTGCGACGGCGATATCCGCTACCTCGGCCAGCCGGTCTTCGCCGTGATCGCCGAGACCCGAGACGCTGCGCGCCGTGCCGCGGCCCGCGCCAAGGAGGTGCTGACCATCGAGGCCGCGCCGCCCGTGCTCACGCCGCAGGATGCGCATGCCAAGGGCCAGTACGTGGTGCCGCCGATGCACCTGGTGCGCAGCACGAACGAAGGCGGTGCGCAGGCCGCCATCGCCGCGGCGCCGCACCGCATCAAGGCGACGCTCGATGTCGGCGGGCAGGAACAGTTCTATCTCGAGGGCCAGATCAGCTACGCGATCCCGAAGGAGGGCGGCGCGATGCATGTGCACTGCTCGACGCAGCATCCGAGCGAGATGCAGCACCTGGTCGCGCACGCGCTGCACCTGCACGCGAACGAGGTGCATGTCGAATGCCGGCGCATGGGCGGCGGCTTCGGCGGCAAGGAATCGCAGTCGGGCCTGTTCGCCTGCGTCGCGGCCGTCGCGGCCAACCGGCTGAAGCGCCCGGTCAAGCTGCGGCTCGACCGCGACGACGACTTCATGGTCACCGGCCGGCGCCATTGCTTCTGGTACGAGTACGAGGTCGGCTACGACGACGAAGGCCGCATCCTCGGCGCCGAGATCACGATGGTCTCGCGCGCCGGCCACTCGGCCGACCTGTCGGGGCCGGTGATGACCCGCGCGCTGTGCCACTTCGACAATGCCTACTGGCTGCCCGACGTGGCGATGCACGGCTATTCGGGCAAGACCAACACGCAGAGCAACACGGCATTCCGCGGATTCGGCGGCCCGCAGGGCGCGATCGCGATCGAGAACATCCTGGACACCGTGGCGCGCGAACTCGGCCGCGACCCGCTCGATGTCAGGCGCATCAATTTCTACGGCAACACAGAAACCGCCGGGCAACTGATCAATTTCTACTATCCCGGCTTCATGATGGGACCAGCCAGTTCCCCGCAGTACCAGAATCTTTACGCCAATGAGCTTTGGTTCAAGGACGCCCTGGCG
>CAIQMJ010000799.1 GCA_903872875.1 uncultured Variovorax sp. | reverse complement strand
GCCATGACCGGCACCCGCCTGGCGGCGCCGCTGCTGGCGCTGCAGCAGGGCTACAGCGCGGCGGCGGTCGGCGTGCTGCTGTCGCTGTTCGCGTTGACGCAGGTCTTTCTCGCGTTGCCGGCGGGGCGCTTCGCGGACCGTCACGGGCTGCGCCTGCCGTTGAAGCTTGCGGTCGGCTCGGCGAGCCTCGGTGCTGCATTGGCCACGGTCTGGCCGGTATTCCCGGTGCTGTGCCTGGCGGCACTGCTCACCGGCGGCGCGACCGGCGTGACGGTGATCGCACTGCAACGTCACGTAGGCCGGGCGGCGGCCAACCCGACGCAACTCAAGCAGGTCTTCAGTTGGCTGGCGATTTCACCGGCGGCCGCGAACTTTGTCGGCCCGTTCGCGACTGGCCTGCTGATCGACCATGCGGGGCACACCGCGGGTGATCCGATCGGCTACCGGACCGCCTTCGTCCTGCTGACCCTGCTGCCGCTGCTGTGCTGGCTGCTGGCGCGCGGCACCCGGGAGCTGCCGATCGCGGCGTTACCGCCCGGCGCGCCGAAGCCGCGCGCCTGGGACCTGCTGTCGCAGCCGATGTTCCGCCGCCTGCTGTTCGTGAACTGGCTGCAGTCTGCGTCCTGGGACGTCCACACCTTCGTGCTGCCGATCCTGGGCCATGAACGCGGCCTGAGTGCGTCGGTGATCGGCGCGATCCTTGGCGCCTTCGCGGTGGCGGCGGCGGGCATCCGGATCGTGCTGCCATGGATTGCCTCACGCGCCAGCGAGCGCAGCGTGATCACGGTCTCGAACGTCGTCACCGCAGCTGTCTTCCTGTTCTATCCGCTGATGCATACGGCGTTCGGCATGGGCGTGTGCTCGGTGGCGCTGGGCGTCGCCTTGGGCGCTGTGCAGCCGATGATCATGAGCATGCTGCACCAGATCACGCCGCACAACCGTCACGGCGAAGCGCTTGGCCTTCGGGTGATGACGTTGAACGCCTCCAGCGTCGCGATGCCTATGCTGTTCGGCGCGGCCGGTGCCGTGATCGGCATTGCCGGCCTGTTCTGGGTCGTCGGCGGCGTGGTGGCGGCGGGGACGCGCTCGGTCTGGGGGCTGACCGTGCCGCCGCCCGCGGATCAGAGCTTGTAGAAGCGCTTCACCGCCGTCCAGGCGTCTTCGGGTGCGTCGACGTACTCGAACAAGTTCACGTCGGCCGGCGAGATCACGCCTTCGTCGACCAGGAAGTCGAAGTCGATCAGCCGCTTCCAGTAGTCCGAGCCGAACAGCACGATCGGCACCGGCTTGGCCTTGCGTGTCTGTACCAGCGTTACCACCTCGAACAGCTCGTCGAGCGTGCCAAAGCCACCAGGAAACGCCACGAGCGCTTTCGCACGCATCATGAAATGCATCTTGCGGATCGCGAAGTAATGGAACTTGAAGCTCAGCGCCGGCGTGACCCAGGGGTTGGCTTCTTCTTCCATCGGCAACGCGATCGCGAGACCGATGTTCAGGCCGCCGCCTTCGTAGGAGCCACGATTTGCCGCCTGCATGATGCCCGGGCCGCCGCCGGTGCAGATGAAAAGCTTGTCCTCGGGGTCCTTGTCGTTGCTGTACTGCGCGACCAGCTTGCCGAAGGCGCGCGCCTTCTCGTAGTAGTGCGAGTTGCGGGCCAGCTTGCGCCAGCGTTCGGCGGCGATGACGTCGCCCGAGGCTTCAGCCTGCGCGATCAGGGCCCCGGATTCCTCCTGGCTGCGGAAGCGTGCGCTGCCGAAGACGACTACCGTGTTCTCGATGCCATGTTCGCGCATCTGCAGGTCTGGCTTCATCAACTCGAGTTGCATGCGCAGGCCGCGCGTCTCGCGGCGCAGCAGGAATTCCGGATCGGCGAAGGCCAGGCGCGACGGATCGGCATCGAGCGGCAGTCCGCGATCGGAGTGGGCCTGCAGCGTGGCCCATGCGTCGGCCAGGCGTTTGTCGTGAAGGTCGTGCGTCTTGTTCATATCGGGGAAGAGCAATTTCGGGGCCCGGTCGCCATCGATGACGACCATGAAAAAAGGCTCCCGATGGAGCCTTTGGATTCGTGTGCTGCGCTCAGACGCGCTTGCGATATTCGCCGGTGCGGGTGTCGATTTCGATCCGGTCGCCTTGTGCCACGAAGAGCGGCACGCCCACTTCGAAGCCGGTCGAGATCTTGGCCGGCTTCATGACCTTGCCCGACGTGTCGCCCTTGACGGCGGGTTCGGTCCAGGTGACTTCGCGCTCGACGCTGGTCGGCACTTCGACGGAGATCGCCTTGCCGTCGTAGAACACCACTTCGACGGCCATGCCGTCTTCGAGGTAGTTGAGCGAGTCGCCCATGTTCTCGGCTTCGACTTCGTACTGGTTGAACTCGCTGTCCATGCAGACGTACATTGGATCGGCGAAGTAGGAATAGGTGCATTCCTTCTTGTCGAGCACGATCTGGTCGATCTTGTCGTCGGCCTTGAAGACAACTTCGGTGTTGAAGTTGGCGATCAGGCTCTTCATCTTCATGCGCACGGTGGCGGAATTGCGGCCGCCGCGGCTGTATTCGGTCTTCAGAACGACCATCGGGTCCTTGCCGTGCATGATCACGTTGCCGGCGCGGATTTCTTGAGCGATTTTCATAAGGTTGTCTGGCTGGTTGGCCGCGGGGCGCGGCAGGCCCTGTGGCCATTGCGGTTCCAGGAAGCTTTTGCAGATCCGGACCGAACAGCGGGCAACAAATTTCGGAGAGCCTCCGATTTTAGCGGTTTTCGCGGACGGCGGCTATTTGCGGCAGACTTGAGCGATGCATCACGACACGCTTCACGCCATTGCCTCCGTTCTGATCGACGCTCGCCGCAGTGGCGTCGCCGCCGATGAAACGCCCTGGAAAGACACCTCGCTCACCGCGGACGATGCCTATGCCGTGCACGACGAGGTCGCAGCCGCACTGGGCTGGACAATCGCGCCGGAACTGCCGAGCCATTGGAAGGGCGGTGGCCCGAGTCCGACTTCTACCGCCGTCTTTGCGCAGTTGCCGGGCCCTTGGGTACAGCCGTCGCCCGGCCGGCTGTCGGTGCGTGACTTCCACCGCCTTGGCATCGAGATCGAGGTCGCCTTCCGGTTGGCGCGCGACGTGACGGCAGAGGATCTGGCTGCGCGCGGCACACATGACGCGGTTGCGTTGCTGGACGCGATGGCCGTGACCATCGAACTGGTCGATTTCCGCTGGCGGGGGACCGACCGTGCGCCGGGCATGCTGAAGCTGGCCGATCTGCAGTCGAACGGGGCGCTCGTGGTCGGCGACTGGACGCCGATCCGTTCTGTCGATTGGACCGCGCAGACCGCCGTGCTGCAGATCGACGGCCGCGAGGTCGGCCGTTATCAAGGAGCGCATCCCTGCGGCGATCCGCTCTGGATGACGCCGCAGTGGCTGCAGCACGCGGTGCTGCGCCAGGGGCAGTTGGCGGCCGGCAGCGTGCTCACGACCGGCTCATGGTGCGGCATGGTGTGGCTCGAAGGTCCGGCCAGGGTGGACGCGGTGTTCGAGGGCATCGGCGAAGCGCGCCTGACGCTTGGTTGAGTGACCGGCGCGGCGCCTCAGCGCCGCCTGTGGACGAAATCCACAAGCTGCGTGCAAAGGTCGATCTGTGTACTCAGCGCGTTCCGTGCGGCTTGCGTGTCGGAGGTCCAGTTCCGCAGTGCAGCATCGTCGGGCCAGGCGGGCGCGGCTTCTCCGATGCCGTTCCAGGCAAGGTGGAATGCACGCAGCGATGGCGCGGCACCGATCGCATGCAGGAAGGCTTCCAACTTGACGTGGTGTGCGTCGTCGTCCTGTGGATAGATTTGCCAGGCGAACGGCCGACCGGCCCAGATCGCGCGGACCAATGAGTCTTCTCCGCGGACGAAGTTGAAGTCGCAGCTCCAGAGCAATTCGTCGAATGCGGCTTGTGGCATGAGCGGCAGGAAGCTGATCTTCAGGCTGCCGATGCGGTCCGAGGCGGTATCGGCCAGCGAAGGCAGCGCTGAACGGACCGCGCCTGCCGCGCGGCCTTCGGTCACCAGCAGGTGCGTCGGTGTTGCGCCCTCTGCCCACTGCGCCAGCAGCGCACTCAGACGCGGAGGCTCGTAGCAGAACAGCGACACGAGTCGTTCGCCATGCCAATGGATGCTGCGGGCCGCAAGCCAATCGGCGCGGTCGAAGCGGGCGCGTCGGCCGGCCAGATCGGCTTCGCGCAGCAACCCGCCAGTCGCGGGGGTGAAGCCGGGATAGAAGAAATGCTTGGTCAGCCCTTCGCCCGGACCCTTGAAGACTGGGGAGGGCAGCGTGTGGAGTCGTTCGACATACGGTTCGGCCGAAAGGTATTCGAGGTTGATCCAGACGCCTTGCCTGCCGTCGGCTTGCCGGTTCGCAGCGAAGCGCGCGATCAACGCTGGCGCCGGCTCGCAGCCGAAGGCCTCCACCAGCACGTCGGGTGCGATGCCCTGTGCGGCTTCGGCGACGGCGCCGGCGTCCGACCAGTCGATGGCCGATACGCCCTGACAGCCCTGCGGTGCCATCCAGCGCAAGGCACGGGCATCATCGATCCAGAACCGCACGGTTTCACCGCGCGTCGCCAATTGGCACGCGAGGCGCCAGCAGACGCCCAGATCGCCATGGTTGTCGATGACTTGGCAGAAGATGTCCCAGCGCATGGTGTATTCGTCCGAAATGGCAAACCCCCGCGGCCCGCCCACCGCGGGAGCCTAGCGGATGCTACGGGTGTTGCAGACGGCGGAGGATTCACGCAGGGCGGCGCCCGCGTTCCGCCACGCGACAATAGATGCCATGTCCGACGTGCATTCCGATCAACTGCTCAGCGAAGTCGCGGCCCTGCCGCAATTGCCCGGCGTCTACCGCTATTTCGATGCGGCAGGCGCTGTGCTCTATGTGGGCAAGGCGCGCAACCTGAAGAAGCGGGTCGCCAATTACTTCCAGAAGAGCCACGGCGGAACGCGCATCGGGCACATGATCGGCAAGATCGCGCGCATGGAGACGACGGTGGTGCGCTCCGAGGCCGAGGCGCTGCTGCTCGAGAACAACCTGATCAAGACGCTCAAGCCGCGCTACAACATTCTGTTTCGCGATGACAAGAGCTATCCGTACCTGAAGATCGCGTCGCACACCTTTCCGCGGCTGGCGTATTACCGCGGCGCGACGGACCGCAGGCACCGCTACTTTGGGCCCTATCCAAGTGCCTGGGCGGTCAAGGAGTCGATCCAATTGCTGCAGAAGGTGTTTAAGCTGCGCACCTGCGAGGACACGGTCTATGCCAACCGGACCCGACCCTGTTTGCTCTACCAGATCAAGCGCTGTACCGGACCGTGCGTCGGCTACGTCACACCGGAGGCCTACGCGCAGGACGTCGCCAATGCCGAAGCCTTCCTGATGGGCGATACGCAGGCCGTGCTGAGCCAGCTCGAATCGCGCATGACAGCGCATGCCGAGAAGCTGCAGTTCGAGCAGGCCGCCGAATTGCGCAATCAGATGTCGGCCCTGTCGCGCGTGCTGCATCAGCAGTCGATCGAAATCGCCTCGGACAAGGACGTCGACATCCTGGCGGTGCGAGTGCAGGGGGGACGCGCCTGCGTCAACCTGGCGATGGTGCGCGGCGGTCGGCATCTGGGGGACAGGCCTTATTTCCCGGTGCATGTGGAAGATGCGGCGCAGATCCACCACGGTGAGCTGGACGATGAAGATGGGGATGTCGCAGTCGAAGAGCCGGTCGAGGTGCAGGTGCTGGAAGCGTTCATCGCGCAGCACTACATCGACGTGCCGGTGCCTGCGACGCTGGTGCTGAGCCAGCAGGTGAGCCGTTCGCTGATCGAGGCGATCTCGCAGCAGTCGGGCACACGCGTCACCGCCGTGTTCCAGCCGCGCGAGCAGCGCCGCCACTGGCTCGAGATGGCGCAGACCAATGCCGACCTGCAACTCGCACGGCTGTTGTCGGAGGAGGGCTCCCAACAGGCGCGTACGCGGGCGCTCGTCGACGCGCTGGAGCTCGCGCCGGACGATCTCGACAACTTCCGCATCGAATGCTTCGATATCTCACATACGGCCGGTGAGGCGACGCAGGCGTCCTGCGTTGTCTTCGAGCATCACGCGATGCAGAACCGCGAGTACCGGCGCTACAACATCGACGGCATCACGCCCGGCGACGACTATGCGGCGATGCGCCAGGTGCTCATGCGGCGCTACGGCAAGCTCGCCGAGGCAATGGCTTCGGAGGTCGATGCCCCGACCGTCGGCGACGCGGACGGCGTCGGAACCGACGCGCCGGCCGGCAGCAAGAGCGCCCGCATGCCGGATCTCGTGCTGGTCGATGGCGGCAAGGGCCAGGTGTCGATGGCGCGCGAGGTATTCAGCGAGCTGGGTCTGTCGTTGTCGCTGATCGTCGGCGTCGAGAAGGGCGAAGGCCGCAAGGTCGGGCTCGAGGAACTGGTCTTCGCCGATGGCCGCGAGAAGGTCTACCTGGGTCGCGATTCGGCGGCGCTGATGCTGGTGGCGCAGATCCGCGACGAGGCGCATCGCTTCGCCATCACCGGCATGCGTGCCAAACGTGCCAAGGTGCGGGTTGGCGGTAGTCAGCTCGAGGACATTCCCGGCATCGGGCCGAAGCGTCGCGCGCGCCTGCTCCAGCGCTTCGGCGGGATCAGGGGTGTCGCGGCCGCAAGCGTGGAAGACATCGCGTCGGTCGAGGGTATCGCCGCCGATCTGGCGGAGGAAATCTACCGCGCGCTGCACTAGGCGGGCGATACCGCGTGCCCTTGCAGGCCGGAAGGGCGATGCGAGCGGGCATCCTGCCAGGGGTGTGACAATAGCCGCCATGTTCTGGACCTTGCCAACCATCATGACCTGGGCGCGCATCGTCGCCATACCCTTGATCGTGGGCGTTTTCTATCTGCCGATTTCGGAACCGATGCGCAACCTGATCGCCACGGTGATGTTCATCGTGTTCGCGGCCACGGACTGGCTCGATGGCTTCCTGGCGCGCCGGCTCAATCAGACTTCGGCCTTCGGCGCCTTCCTCGATCCGGTGGCCGACAAGTTCCTGGTGTGTGCGTCGCTGCTGGTGCTGGTCCACCTGAACCGCGCCGACGTCTTCGTGGCGCTCATCATCATTGGCCGTGAGATCGCGATCTCCGCCTTGCGCGAGTGGATGGCTCAGATCGGCGCGAGCAAGAGCGTGGCGGTCCACATGATCGGCAAGGTCAAGACGGTCGTGCAGATGGTGGCCATTCCGTTCCTGCTGTTCGACGGCCTGCTGTTCGGCTGGATCGAGACGGGCGTCTGGGGCCAGTGGCTGATCTGGATTTCGGCCGTGTTGACGATCTGGTCGATGGTTTACTACCTGCAGAAGGCGATTCCCGAGATACGGGCACGCGCCAAATGACGGCCGCAGCCCGCACGACGGGCTGGTGGCGGGCGATGCCCGCCGTGTTCGTTCTGATCTGGAGCACCGGCTTCATCGTGGCGCGCTATGGCATGCCATATGCCCCGCCACTCAAATTTCTCGCAGTCCGCTATGCGCTCAGCGGGCTGTGTTTCGCCGCATGGGCCTTCACGTCCGGCGTGTCGTGGCCCGCACGGCGCTCCCAGTGGGTGCACCTCGCCGTCACCGGCGTGCTGATGCATGCGGGCTATCTGGGTGGCGTGTGGGCCGCCGTTCATGCCGGGATGGGCTCGGGCCTGGTGGCGCTGCTGGTCGGCTTGCAGCCGGTGCTGACGGCGATCTGGCTGTCGACGCAGGGCAGCCAGGTGTCGCGCAGGCAATGGACCGGCCTCGCGCTCGGTTTTGCTGGGCTGGCGCTCGTGGTGGCGCGCAAGCTTGCGCAGGGCGGTGAAGTCAGTACCTGGACCATGATGCTGGCGCTCGCGGCACTGGTGTCGATCACCGCCGGCACGCTGTACCAGAAGCGCTTCGTTGCGCCGTGCGACGTACGCAGCGCGGCAACCGTCCAGCAGGGAGCCGCCTTGCTGGTGACGCTGCCGTTCGCACTGCTTGAATCCCAGTCGATCGAGTGGAACGGATTTTCCATTGGTGCGATGGCATGGTCGGTGGTGGCGCTCACACTTGGCGCGGGGTCGCTGTTCTATCTGCTCATCCAGCGCGGAACTGCGACGGCGGTCGCCAGCCTGCTGTATCTCGTGCCGCCTTGTACCGCAGTCATGGCCTTCTTCCTGTTCGACGAGCCGGTCACGGTGCTGACCCTGGTCGGCATCGCCATCACGGCTGTCGGCGTCGGTCTGGTGGTGCGGGAAAGGCCCGCCACCGTCTAGGCGCGTTTTCTGGGGGGCGGCATGCGCGCCGCTGGTTTCCAGGGTTCGCTGCGGAAGCGTTCGGCCAGGAAATCGATCAGCAGGCGCACGCGCTGCGGTGTGCGCGGACGCCACGGCGCGATCCAGTGGATGTCCGCATCCGGCATCGCGTACTGCGGCAGCACGCGCACCAACGCGCCGCTGTCCAGTTGCGGTGCAATATCCCAGAGGCTGCGCAGCATGATTCCTCGCCCCGCAAGGCACCAGTCACGCACCATCTCGCCCGAGTTGCTCGACAGCGGTCCTCGGATGCGCACACGAGAGACGCCGGCCTCCTTGTCGTGCTTCAGTGTCCAGTGCATGTCGCGCTGACGCAGTGGCTCGCCGTTTTCCTGAACGGCCAGGCAGTCATGCCGTTCCAGATCGACGAGCGCGCCGGGTACGCCGCGTTGCCCGAGATACGCCGGCGCAGCGACCAGCACGCGCTGATTGCCCGCAAGGCGGCGCGAAGTCCATTGCGTCTGCCGCGCACCCTGCACCGACCACAGCCAGATGGCGCCGTCGTAGCCTTCGGCACCAAGGTCAGGTAGTTCTTCGCTCAATTGCAGCTGGACATGGAGGGCGGGATGCAGGGACTGGAAATCGGCCAGTGCGGGGCCGAGCCAACGGCGGCCGAAACCCAGCGTTGCTGCCAGGCGCAGCACACCTCGCAGTTGGCTATGGTGTTCGCTCAGTTCGGCTTCGAGTTCGGCGAAGCCGTCGATCAGCTTGTCGGCGTGGCGGCAGACCGTTTCACCTTCCGGCGTCAGGCTCAGCTTGCGGGTCGTGCGGTCGAACAGGCGCTGACCCAGGACGGTCTCGATGGCGGCGAGCCGCTTGGTGACGACCGACGGCGCCACGCCCAACGCGGCTGCCGCGCCGGCAAGGCTGCCGTGCTGTCGAATGGCCAGCACCAGGGCCAGATCACTGCGTTCCATTCAAGCCCATGAGGAAATGATGAATTCGATGATTGTTTCTTGATTCGCTACAGGGCGCAACGCACAATCTTGGGGTGCTGAATAATTTCACTCCGTTCGATGTGGTGCGCGATGGCGTCTCTCTGCATGGCCGCATCGGCGGCGGCGGGCCGCCGCTGCTCCTGCTCCACGGTCATCCCCAGACCCATGCAATCTGGCATCGCGTTGCGCCGGTACTCGCGCAAAATTTCACCGTCGTGATGATGGACTTGCGGGGCTACGGCGATTCCGGTCGACCCGAATCGGACGCCACGCATTGGCCCTACAGCAAGCGCGAGATGGCACTGGATGCGCTGCACGTGATGCAACACCATGGCTTCACGCAATTCCAGGTGCTGGCCCACGACCGCGGTGCGCGCGTGGCACACCGTCTGGCCGCCGACCATCCCGCGCAGGTCGAGCGGCTCCTGCTGCTGGACATCGCGCCGACGCTGTCGATGTACGACAACACGTCCGATGCCTTTGCGCGTGCCTACTGGCATTGGTTCTTCCTGATCCAGCCACCGCCGCTGCCGGAAGCCCTGCTGTCGTCCGATCCGTCGCGCTACGTGCGCAGCGTGATGGGTGGCAGGCACGCCGGCCTCGCACCCTTCGCGCCGGAAGCGATGGCGGAGTACGAGCGGTGCGCCGCACTCCCAGGCACGGCCATGTCGATCTGCGAGGACTACCGCGCATCGGCCACCATCGATCTGGACCACGATCGCGCTGACGTGGCTGCCAGCCGCCGCCTCCGGCAGCCGCTGCGTGTGCTGTGGGGCGAGCACGGTGCGGTCGGCAAGTGTTTCGACGTGCTGGCGCTGTGGCACGAGCGCGCCGCCGAGGTTTCAGGCCGTTCGCTAGCCTGCGGCCACTACATCCCCGAAGAGGCGCCCGACGCGTTGCTGCGCGAGGCGCTTGCCTTCTTCCATTGCTGAACCAAGGACATTTCATGAGCACAAAAAGAATCGCAGTCATCGCCGGCGACGGCATTGGCAAGGAAACCATGCCGGAAGGCCTGCGCGTGCTGGACGCAGCCTCTCGCAAGTTTGGCATCGACCTGAAATTCGACCACTTCGATTTCTCCAGCTGGGACTACTGCGAGAAGCACGGCAAGATGCTGCCGGATGACTGGAAGGACCAGATCGGCGGCCACGATGCGATCTTCTTCGGCGCGGTCGGCTGGCCCGAGAAGATTCCTGACCACATCTCGCTGTGGGGTTCGCTGCTGCTGTTCCGCCGCGAGTTCGACCAGTACATCAATCTGCGACCGGCGCGCCTGATGCCTGGCATCACGGCACCGGTCGTGCGCAGGGACGGCAGCCCGCGCCAGCCGGGCGAGATCGACATGTACATCGTGCGCGAGAATACCGAAGGCGAGTATTCGAGCATCGGTGGGCGCATGTATGAAGGCACCGCACGAGAGATCGTTGTGCAGGAAACCGTGATGTCGCGCCATGGCGTGGACCGCGTACTGAAGTTCGCCTTCGAGCTCGCGCAGTCGCGGCCCAAGAAGCACCTGACCAGTGCCACGAAGTCGAACGGCATCTCGATCACGATGCCTTATTGGGACGAGCGCGTGGTGGCGATGGCGAAGAACTATCAAGGCATCACGCTCGACAAGTTCCACATCGACATCCTGACCGCGCATTTCGTTCAGCGTCCCGATTTCTTCGATGTCGTGGTCGCGAGCAACCTGTTCGGCGACATCCTGTCCGACCTCGGCCCGGCCTGTACCGGTACGATCGGCATCGCGCCCAGCGCGAACCTGAATCCGGAGCGCACGACGCCTTCGCTGTTCGAGCCGGTGCATGGCTCGGCGCCAGATATCGCCGGCAAGGGCATTGCCAACCCGATCGGCCAGATCTGGTGCGGTGCGATGATGCTCGAGTTCCTGGGCCATAAGGCGGCGCACGATGCCGTTCTGGCCGCGATCGAAAAGGTGCTTGCTCCGCAGAGTGGTGCGCCGCGCACGCCGGATATCGGCGGTACGGCGTCGACTGCGGATCTCGGAAAGGCGATTGCCGAAGCGCTCTGATCAAGTTCACAAAACGCCCCTAGAATCGCGCTCCCCGCTGAACTACGTGGCTTCGTGTCTTATTGACACCCCGTGGGCCAGTGGTTGTAATCGTTGGCGGCCATCGCTGCCAACACGTCCACCAGCTGTTCCCTCCGCCCCCGCAATCGCCGCAGCTGGTCTGTCGGCGATGCCATGGGCCCGGCGACAGCTGACGACAACTGATCAACATTTTCTGCAAGGGGCCCTTGTGAACAAGACCGAACTGATTGAGCACATCGCAAAAAACGCCGATATCTCCAAAGCCGCCGCCACTCGCGCACTTGAATCGACCATCGGCGCCATTCGTACAACGCTCAAGAAGGGTGGTTCGGTTTCTTTGGTCGGTTTCGGCACATTCGCCGTTGGAAAGCGTGCCGCACGTACCGGCCGCAATCCGCGTACCGGCGACGCGATTAAAATCAAGGCTGCCAAGATTCCGAAGTTCCGTCCCGGCAAGGCGCTGAAAGACGCGCTGAACTGAGGCATTGCTTCTCGGGGGTGCTTAGCTCAGTTGGTAGAGCGGCGCCCTTACAAGGCGTAGGTCGGGGGTTCGAGCCCCTCAGCACCCACCACCCCGACAAAAAGGCGAGCATTTGTTCGCCTTTTTTGTTTTTCCGCCCGAGATCGTCACAGAGAGTGTTCAAGCATGTTTGAGTTCTTCCGCAAGTACAACAAGATCGTCATGGGCCTCTTGTTCTTGCTGATCATTCCTTCGTTCGTCCTGTTCGGTGTCGATCGCTACAAGGGTGACAGCTCCGGCGACAAGGTGGCCCAGGTCGATGGTCAACCGATCACGCGACCGGAATGGGATGCACAACATCGCAATGAAGTGGCGCGTATCCGCGAACGCGCTCCCAATGTGGATGTCGCGCTTCTTGACTCAGATGCCGCGCGCTATGCAACGTTGGAGCGCATGGTGCGCGACCGGGTGATGGCCGCCGCCGCTGCCAAGTCGAACATGACGGTGTCGGAGGAACGTCTCGCGAGGCTTTTTGCCGAAGATGCCGGCTTGGCTGCATTCCGTACCGCTGACGGCAAGTTCGATCGCGAACGCTTCGTCATGATGACGGGCCGCACGCCAGAACAGTATGAGGCTGCAGTCCGTGCTGATCTCTCGACGCAGCAAGTCCTGCTCGGTGTGTCCGGAACTGCCTTTGCAGCAAACGCCCAGGCTGACCTGGCGCTCGGCGCTTATTTCGACCGGCGCGAGATCCAGGTAGCACGCTTCAACACCACCGATTTTGCTGGCAAGGTGCAGGTGAGTGATGCGGATATCGATGCGTACTACAAGGCAAACACGGCGCAATTTCAGGCACCGGAAGAAGCCT
>CAIQMJ010000798.1 GCA_903872875.1 uncultured Variovorax sp. | reverse complement strand
GGGCGGGGCCTCGTCGCACGTCATGGGGCCGGGCAATCTCGGTGAGGCGGCGCTGTCCAGTCGTCAGGCGCCCGGGGTGGTTCCTGGGGCGCTGCCATGCGCACACGGGGTGCGTTCATGGATGCCTCCCACCGACCACCAGCGATGCGCGGGCAGGTGTCATGTCGTTCGTGGAGCTGTCCACCGCGCATGGTGACTTGACGCGCCGTGCGAGCCAGGTCTCGACATCGTGGATATGGACGAACACCGTCGGCACGACTGCCAAGCTCAGCAGGGTCGAGGTGATCAGCCCGGCGCTCACGGCAATCAGCGCGGCAAGCAACAGGACGGCCGGGCCGCGCGATCCGCCACATAGCAATTGGTTAGTCCCAGGCAGAGCTTTCCGGCCATGGCGATACGGCGACGGGGCGATGGCCAGGTCCCGGCAGTAGGAACGAGGTGCAGCCCCCGGCTGCCGGCGCGGGGTGCGCTGCAGGCAGATCTGGGATGAAGGCGTGCCCGGGCCAGGCTTGCGATCCAGCATTGAACTTTCCGATCTGGTGGTGCATCAATACGACGCACCTGTAAGAGCGGATACTGCCCAAGCGAATTTAGGCAATTTTTAGAGTTATTAGGAATTCTTTAAGAATTGAGAGCCATGCCGAAAAAAATGTGAACAGCAGACGTGCACGGCCCATTACACCGCTGGATATGGGACTGCCATGAAGCCGGACTGCCCCGAAACGACGCAGTCGAATCCGCGATCGAGGCACCTGCTGTTCATAAAGCTCATCGAGTACGTCCCGGCTTGGCCATCTGTCTCGCCTAGCGTAGATGCAGCAGGCTCTTACCGGCAAATGCCCGCCCTCGGCTGCGCGTCACAGCCCGGCCGTGGTCCCTCGATGATGTCGAGCGGGTCAGCCCTGGTGCCGTGCAGCGGAGACGCCAGGGAACACGACACGCACCATGAGCCCTCGGCGTTCCAGGCCGGCGGCGGTCTGAATGGCGGCATGGTGCGACTCGGCAATGCCGGCGACCAGCGAGAGGCCGATTCCGCTGCCGCGTACCGGCGTGCCTGCCACTCGGTGGAAGCGCTCGAAAATGGCTACGTGCTCCGCGTCCGGAACGCCCGGACCGTCATCGGCGACCTCCAGGAAAATGGTGGGCGCGTCGTTGCTCTGCACAGGCGGCGTGTAGCCGCAGCGCACGAGCACGTTGCCGCCTTCGGCGGTGTAGCGCATGGCGTTGTGCAGCAGGTTGCGTAGCAGGATGCCGATCTCGTCGATGTCGCATTGGATCGTGCAGGTGGCCATATCAAGGAATAGCGAACGATGGTGCTGGGCGGCGTAGACCTCGAACTCCTGCGCCACATGCTGTACCAGCTTGCTCAGGTCGGCTGGGGCGTGTTTTGGCGACTTGGCGCCGGCATTGATGCGTGCCAAGTCGAGCAATTGTTCGGACAGGCGGGTGCTGCGCTGGGCGACCACCAAGAGCTTCTTGAGGGCGACATCTTTGTCCTGCGTATTCGTCGCACGCAGGGCGATTTCGGCCTGTGCCTGCAAGGCCGACAGCGGCGTGCGCAACTCGTGGGCCGCATCGCCGATGAACCGACGTTCGCCTTCGATCGCCTCGTCGAGTTGCTTTAGCACGTGGTTGAAGGAATCAACCAGAGGATGCAATTCCCGGGGCAGGCGATCCAAAGGCAGGAGCGTGAAGTCGAAGCTTCGGCGATGTCGCATGGCCGAGCCTAGAGCCCGGACAGGCCTCAGGGCGGCACGCGTAACAAACCACATGACGAAGCCTGCGACCAGGAGCAGCACGGTCGCAAGAGCCAATGCATGCGCCGCTTCGTGGCGCATGTCAGCATCCACGACGCTTTGCTGATTGCCGACCTGGACGGTCACGCGTCCGGTGCTGTCCGAGGCAGAGTAGACCCGCCACTGATTCCCTTCAACGACGGTCGATGCCGCGCCATCAGTGAATCGCGGTTGCAGTGGGGCGTTGGGCGCGCCCGGCGTGCCTGCGATCAGTCTGTTGCGATCGACCCAAATCTGAAAGGCCAGTGGCTCCAGTTCGACGCCTGGTGACTCGCGCAGCTTCAAGCCTGGTCCCGCGCGCCCTTCAAAGCGACTGTCGGCGGGGATCGTCACCAGCAGTTGGGTTGCGATACCGGCGAGTTTCTCATCCCAGGTACTGGTGCGATTGAGCGAGAATTGCGTGAGTACCGCAGCGAGGACGATTGCCCAGCAAAGCGCAATGACCCCGATGATCACCAAGACCTGTTGCGCGTTGAAGGAGCGCGACTTCATGCTGTCGGCTGTCCGATGACGTAGCCCAGACCGTGAACGGTCCGGATCAAATCGTCCCCGAGCTTGCGGCGCAACTGGTGAATGAACACGGCGATGGTGTTGCTCTCGACGTTGCTCGCCGTGCCGTAGACAACATCGTGCAAGTGGTCGCGCGTGACCACATGGCCGGGACGTTCGACCAGCGCCAGCAGGGTGCGGTACTCGTGGGCGCTGAGGACGACGTCGATGCCGACCTTGGTGACAACGCGCTTGCTACGGTCGATCCGCACGTCCCCGTAGGTGAATATCGGGACGACACGTCCCTGGCTGCGGCGGATCACGGAGCGCACGCGCGCCCAGAGTTCGTCGAACTGGAATGGCTTGACCAGATAGTCGTCGGCGCCCGCGTCCAGGCCGGCGATGCGCTCGCTGAGTTGGCCGCGTGCGGTCAGGATCAGCACGGGTGTGGAGTCATAGCGCCCGCGCATCGTACGCAGCACGGACAGTCCCGAATCACCCGGAAGACCGATGTCGAGCAGAACTGCTGCATATGCATGATCCACCAGCGCGCCGCGTGCGGCCTTCGCATCACAGACATGGTCAATGTGCCATCCGCTTTGGCGGGCGCCATCGCAAATGGATTCGCCCAGCATCTGGTCGTCTTCGACAAGGAGAAGGTTCATAGCATTTCAATCCACATTAGCGCATCCTTTTTTCAAGGATCATGACGCAACGGCTTTAATAAATTTTTAAGACCGGTTACGACGCCTCGGGCAGGAGCCCATGGGGCGCCCTTGACGCAGCGTGGGCATTGAAACTTTCGAGAATCCGAGCACAAGCGCGTCGAGCTGCTCACGTGTCATCGTCATCTTCGTGCCCAGGCTCGCGTTGGGCCGGAGGAACCGGCCTTGGTTCAGCCGACGTGCGCACAACCAGATGCCGATGCCATCGTGCACGAGGGCCTTCGTGGGGTTGGCCCGTCGGTTGGCGAACAGGGAGGCATGGTGTGGCTGCGCGGCGCCGAACAGCTTCACGACGCGCGCGAGCGCCGTCTCCATTCCGGCGCGCATGTCGATCGGCTCGGTGGCCAGCCAAGCGGCGTCAACGCGGATCAACGCAGCCACTCGCGCAGCCAAGCTGCGCACGACGCGGCCGACTTCACAGGCCAGTGCACGAGTGCGGTGGCGCTGCCTAGCGTCAGTTCGAGGCGGATGTCGCGCGCCGGCATCTGCGCATCAGGCTGCACATCGAGTGCGATGAAGTCGGGCATCGGCAAGGTTCGAGCGTCAGCCGACTTCGGCGACGCGGCCTTGCGATCGTCGGTGCGCCACTTGTGCACCACGTCCGCGTTCAGGTTGTACAAGCTCGAAGGCAAAGACTCGCAATCAGTCGTCAACGCGCTGATCAAGAACGCGCGCAAATTGCCGCAGGATTTCTACAAGTCGTTGATCTGGAATCGAGGCACGGAGATGCACGGCCACAAAAGATTCACGATGGCGACCGACATCCAAGTCTACTTCTGTGATCCAGAGAGCCCCTGGCAACGCGGCAGCAACGAGAACACCAATGGGCTGCTGCCACAATACATGCCCAGCGGATGCGCCGACGCCACTGTCGGCTTGCGACGGCCAGGGCATTTCGCCTTGGCCTTCAGCCGCGAAGCGGCTGACCGTGAGGCAGCGGTGGCTCTTGCCATCGCACAGGTGACATAGGATCTGCCCGGGGCCGTGCTCCTCAGGGTGGACAGATAGCCTAGCTGGCGTGCGATGGGCCTCGCCGGACAGGCCGGTACTGCCGCAGCTTCACGCCGGTCCGGCGGGCCTGCCCGTCTTCGCTGATCGTGAAGCCTTTTTGCGGGGCCTCGATCCATGCCTCGACCTCCTCCAGATACAAGACGACGCAGCGGGTAGTAAGCCGGAAGCGGCGTGGGAATTCGCCGCGCTGCCCCATCTGGTAGATGGTGGTCTCGGCCAGAGGGACGATCTGGCGCAGTTCGTGGCGACGGATGGTGCGGCGAAAAGGAAGTGGTGCCTTTGACAGAAACCGCGGGAGGTCGTCGTAGCCTGCCACAGCCGGGTGAGTCAGGGCAGGGCTGCTCTCGGACAATGGTTGCAAAAGCGTATGCATGGTGTGGAATGAATTTGTTGCCGCTGATGGTGGCTATCACGGGTGATCGGAACGACCTGCTGGGGCGAAGCCAGGAGTAGGGTGGAACCAGAGCGCCTTGTCGGGGCGTCATGCATCATTTGTCCGCGAAGAAGCCCTTCAGGATCCGCATGAACTCTTCCGGCTTGTCGAGATTGACGACGTGGCCGGCATCGACCTTCACATAGTGACCGTGTCTGAGCAGCGACATGGTGCGCGCGGCCTCTTCGCTGCTCATGGCGCCATTGAGCGTGCCGTCGGGCAGCAGCGACGTGTCGGCTTGCATCAGCAGCACCGGGCGGTCGATCCGAGCCAGAGCAGCGGCATGATCGAAGCCCTTGTTCCAGCTCCCGTCGTAGAACGCCGCGCCGAAACGGGGATCGTAGCGATCCAGCCCCCGGATGAGCATCCGCACCGTGTCGTCGCCGAGCAGGCCGATCTCGGGCGGCTGTCCCGGTTGCGCCCGGCGACGCGCCTGCACGGCCTGGGTCAGAAGAAAGGGCACACCCGGCCCGACCCTCTTGCGGAAGAACGGCGCGTTGCCATGGATCCAATAGAGGAGAAAATCCTTCGGATGATCTCTCGTCGCAGCCGCATGGCTGGTGATGAAAGCCCGATCCGCGATGGTGTGCTTGATGCGCGGATATTCGGCCGAGAACAGTGGCGGATCCTCCAGCAGGGCAGCGCGGATCAGTTGCGGCCGATTCGCCGCCAGCCATGTCGCGAGCAGTCCGCCCGACGAGTTGCCGGTGACGAAAGCCGGCTGGCCGATCTGCTGCTGGATGAAGTCGGCCAGGTCGGCGCCGATGCGATCGGCCGTCATTGGGTAATCCGCCGGAGTGGTGGTCTTGCCGTGGCCGGGATAATCGACGTCGAACACGTGGTAGGACTTGGCGAGTTCCGGCAGCACCCGGCTGTAGGCGAACCAGTCGAGCAACTGGGCGTGCAGCAACACCAGCGGGGGGCCGTTTTCGGGTCCCTCCACATAGCTGAACTTCACCTGGCCGACCTGGGCCATTTTCTCGGCATAGCCGGCTGCAGCGACCTTCTCATGATACGGATCCACATAGGTGGCCACTTGGAAGATGAGCACCGCCACCACTGCCACGATGAGCAGACCCGCCACGCCGATCGACCAGCCGATCATGCGTCCGATCCTGTTCTTTCTCGGGCGAGACAGCACGGCGGGGGACCGTCCGTGGGTGGGTAGTGCGGCCATGTCTTCATTCCATTTCGTTCCGGGTAGTGATTGCGCAACAGAGGTTGGCCTGACTCGCATGGCTTGCGAAGTGCCGGTGCCGGGGCCATGTCCCGTCAATTCCTCAGATCAGCGCGCTGGAACGCGATCTTGCAGGAAGTGCTGAAGGCC
>CAIQMJ010000797.1 GCA_903872875.1 uncultured Variovorax sp. | reverse complement strand
GCGACCATTTGACGTCGTTCGCCGTCACCGGGCGGCCGTCGTGGAAGGTGGCGTCGCGGCGCAGCTTGAAGGTCAGCGTGCGGCCGTCGGCCGACTGCTCGAAGCTTTCGGCCAGCTCGCCGCGGAAGCGCCCGTAGTCGTACTTGAAGACGCCGGGCGATACCTGCACGCGATCGAAGTTGATCAGCCGGTCGTACACGTTGGTGAACAGACCGAGCGACTCGCGGCTCACGCCCTCGCCGTGCGGGTCCTGCGAATTGGGCGCGCCTTCGGCCAGCACGCGCACAGTTTCCTTGCGCGACTGCGCGAGCGCGGCCAGCGGCAGGCCCAGGCCCGTGGCCGCGATGGCACCGCCGGCGCCGACCGACACGAAGGCGCTGCCCTGCTGAATGAAACGACGACGATCCATGAGGAATTTCCTGAAGGTGTGAGATGGAGGAGGGGACTTGCGCCAGGAAGGCTCAGAGCGATGCGTGGCGCTGCGGCGTCGCGCCGTTGATCCAGTGGTTGCCGATAACGTGCGGCTTCCAGCGCACCGGGTCGTGCACGGTGTGCGTGCGCGCATTGCGCCAATGGCGGTCGAGGTTGTGCTCGCTGAGCGTGGACTGCGTGCCGCCGAGTTCGATCAGCGTCGTGGCGGCTCGCAGCGCGAATTCGGTCGTGACGACCTTGGCCTCGGCCACCGCGATCGATGCCTCGGTCACGCGGTCGGGCGTGCCTTGCTCGCGGGCGGCGTCGAGATAGCGGCCGCTGCGGTCGACCAACGCCTCGGCCGCGTGCTGCTGGATGACGAGTTCGCCCAGCTTGGCCAGCGTCAGCGGGTCATCGGCCGCCCGGGCCGCGCCGCTGTCCGGCCAGGGCCGCGCGCGATCGCGCACCCAGGTGCGCAGGTCGGCCATGGCGGCCCGGCCGATGCCGAGGTCGATGGCCGCATGCAGGATCTGCGCGAAGGGCCCGTGGATCGTCGGCGGCTCGAACAACTGCGCACGCGGCAGCACCTGCAGCGCCTCGACCGCCACGTCGTCGGCGGTGACCGTGCCGCTGGCGGTGGTGCGCTGGCCGAAGCCGCTCCAGTCGTCGAGCACCTCCAGGCCGGGTGCATCGCGGCGCACGTACACGAGCACCTGGCGGTCCTGTTCGTCCTTCGCGGCCACCGGCACCCAGTGCGCGAAGAGCGCGCCGGTGCAATAGAACTTGCGGCCGTTCAGGCGCAGCCCATTGCTGCCTTGGCTCAGGCGCGCCGTGATCACCTTGGCATTGGGCGTGCCGCTCTCGGACACGGCATTGCCGAAGCGCCTGCCTTCGAGCGCTTCGCGAAAGAAGAAGTCCTGCTGGGCGGGGTTGCCGATCAGCCGTACCGCGTCGACCAGGCAATGGTGGTTCTGCGGGATCTGGCCGAGCGCGGGGTCGGCTTCGGAGATCAGCGCGATGACCTCCGCCAGCGTCACGTGCGACACCGCCGCGCCACCGAAGGCGCGCGGCACGGTGATGCCCCACAGCCCGCTGGCCGAGAAGCGTTCGATTTCCGCATGCGGCAGCCGGCGGTCGCGGTCGCGTTCGGAGGCGGTCGGGGCGAACTCGGCAGCCAGTGCGCGGGCCACGGAAAGGGCTTCGGCGTCGGTCTTGATCAGGTGGGCGGTCATGGGTCGGCTCGGGGCTGTCTGGCTGGAACGGAAACGGGAACGGCGGGTGGACGCACGCTGGCGCGCCCGAAGATCTTTTCGCGCCAGGTGCCTTCGGCATAGGCGCGCTTGTGCAGGCCGCGGCGCTGGAGTTCGGGCACGACCAGGTCGACGAAATGTTCGAGGCCTTCGGGGCTGACGGTGCGCACGAGGTTGAAGCCGTCGACGCCCGCCTCGTCGACCCAGGCCTCGATTTCGTCGGCGATCTGCGCCGGCGTACCCACGACGGGCTGATGGCGTCCGCCGAGCGGCATCTGCGTCAGCAACTGGCGGATCGTGGGCGCTGCCTTCTGTCGCTGCAGCGTGTCGACCGAGCTCTGGATCGCGTCCGCGCTGCCGCCGGTCACCGGATCGTCGAGCCCGTGCCGGGACAGATCGACGCCGATGGCGCTCGAGAACTGCACGAGGCCGGCTTCGGGCCTGGCGTAGCGCCGATAGTCTTCGTAGCGCGCGCGGGCTTCGTTTTCGGTGCCGCCGGTGACCACCTGCAAGGTGGTGACGAAGCGCGCGTCCGATGGGTCCCGCCCCGCCTCGGCCATGGCGGCGCGCAGCTTGCGCACGACGGCCGCGGTCGCCTGCAGGCCCTGGTTGGGAACGAAGACCACTTCGGCGTGGCGCGCCGCGAAGGCGGTGCCGCGCGCGGACGCACCGGCCTGGAAGAGCAGTGGCGTGCGCTGCGGCGACGGCTCGCAGGGATGCACCGCATCGAGCCGATAGAACTGGCCCTCGTGGCGGATCGGACGCACCTTGGCCGGGTCGGCGTAGATGCCGCTGGCGCGATCGGCGATCACGGCGTCGCCGTCCCAGCTCGACTCCCACAACCGGTAGACCAGCGACATGAATTCGTCGGCGCGGTCGTAGCGCTGGTCGTGGCCCGCAGTGGCGGTGCCACCTTGCGCACGCGCCGAACTGTCGAGGAAGCCGGTCACGATGTTCCAGCCGAGCCGGCCGTCGCTCAGGTGATCGAGCGTGGACATGCGCCGCGCAAAGGCGTGTGGCGACTCGGCGGCGATCGTGGCGGTGATGCCGAAGCCCAGGTGCGTGGTGACGCTCGCCATGGCACCGACCAGCACGGCCGGGTCGTTGATCGGAAGCTGGATCGCATCGCGCAGCGCGGCATCGGCGTTGCCGCCCCAGACGTCATAGACACCTGTGACGTCCGCGAGGAACAGGCCGTCGAACAGCCCGCGTTCGAGCGTGCGGGCCATGTCCAGCCAGTACGGCAGCCGCTTGTAGTCGGTGGAACGGTCGCGCGGATGCCGCCACAGGCCGTGGGCGATGTGGCTGACCGTGTTCATGTCGAATGCGTTCAGCAGGATGGGGCGGCGTGCAGCCATGGCGTGGTCCGCGCGGGCCGGCAGGCCGGCGCGCTGGCGATCTCGGGTCGTCGGGGCGGGGGCGCGTCAGTAGGGGCGACTGCCGGAGAGGCTGATGCGCTTGAGCAGCCGGCGCTCGCCGTTGTCGAAAGCGCTGCGCGCGTGCAGCGTGGCCTGGTTGTCCCAGTAGACGATGTCGCCCACGGACCAGCGGTGCGTATAGGCGAAGCGTGGCTGCAGCAGGTGCGCCCGCAGGCGCGCGATGAGTGCGGCGCCGTATTGCGGCTCCACGCCGACGATCTCGACCTCGGTGCGGGCGCCGAGATGGAGGATGCGGCGGCCGCTGTCGGGATGGGTGCGCACCAGCGGATGGACCTCGAAGGGCGCGAGCGGCTCGATGTCGGGCGTGCGGTAGAGCGGGAAGCCCGATGCGAGCGGCTTGAGCTTGCGCAGGAACGGGTTGTAGGTGATCAGCTGCAGCTGGTCGATCTCGCGCTGCGTGGCGGCGTCGAGCGCGTCCCAGGCCGCGGCGAGGTTGTACCAGGTGGTGTCGCCGCCTTCGGACGGAATCTCGATGCCGTAGAGCAGCGAGCCGGCGGAGGGCACGGGCGTCCAGTGATGGTCCGCGTGCGCAGAGAGTTCGTCGTGCCCGAGCACGCCCCCGGCCTGGTTCGATACATGCACGATGTCCGGCGTGTTGCCGCCATAGGGGTCGGAGCCCAGCACCGGCACGTTGGCCGGCGGCCGGAACACGCTGCCGAAATAGCTTGCCAGCCGCTCGAACTGGCCGTCGTCGATCCGCTGCTGCTTGATGACGAGCACGTGCCGATCGCGCAGCGCCTGCTTCAGCGCGAGGACCTGCGCGGCCGGCAGCGGGCGGGTTGCATCGAGGCCGGCCACTTCCGCGCCCAGCGCAGCGGCGATGGGTGAAATACGGAAGACATCGGGCACGGTGGCGAGGCTGGCGTGGCGGGTCGTGGGCTCGGCTGAAAAGGATATGGACATGGTTTCTCGGTGCAATGCGGCGCATGGGAATGCTAGGAAAGTTCGCATGCACCGCTTGCGCCCATTGCGCATGTGCATATGCGGAAATCCGGCTTCGAGACCGGGTTGCCGATGGCATTGCGCGGCGCCGGGGTGTGCCCCCGCCTTCTATACTCGTCGCTCCCTTGGGGAGTAGCCGGCTTCCGCTCCTGGAAGCGCCCGCGTCAACATACTCGGCATTCATATGCTGTGGCGCTGGCAACCGTTCTGGTTGGCGAGACCATCGGCACGCCACCGCGACACAGGTCGGGCAGTGGGGCGTGCCGTTGTGTTTTCGCCCGACCCACAAGAACGACCCCACATGAACTTCGCTTCCACCGCATTGCTGGCCATGGCCATGTCGACCGATGCATTCGCCGCCGCCGTCGGCAAGGGCACGGCACTGGAAAAACCCCGATGGTCCGAAGCGCTCCGCATCGGCGCCATCTTCGGCGTCATCGAGGCCATCACGCCGGTCATCGGCTGGGCACTCGGCTACGCAGCGTCCAGCTATGTGAAGACCTGGGACCACTGGATCGCGTTCACGCTCCTGTGCGTGCTCGGCGCCCGCATGGTCTGGGCCGCGCTGCGGAAGTCCGGCGAAGAGGAGACCGAGAAGCCCCGCAGCCACGGCTTCTGGGTCCTGGCCGTCACCGGCTTCGCCACCAGCATCGATGCGATGGCCGTCGGTGTCGGCCTGGCCTTCCTGGACGTGAACATCGTGCCGGTGGCCGCGGCCATCGGCTTCGCGACGTTCGCCATGGTCACGCTGGGCGTCATGGTCGGGCGCCTTCTCGGCAATGTTGCCGGCCGCTGGGCGGAAGCCATCGGCGGCGTGCTCCTGATCGGCATCGGCTCCGCCATCCTCTACGAGCATCTCTCGGCGCTGGCCTGAACCGGTCGCGGCTACCGGCCGCCGTGCGACGATAGCGACCCGATCTCTCCGATTGCGTCCATGCCAACCTCACCCGCGCCAGTCAAGAGCACCAGCGGCCCGACGCCCGACGACGAGGGCTCGTTCCTCGGACGGCTCGGGCCGGGCCTGATCACGGGCGCGGCCGATGACGATCCGAGCGGCATCGCCACCTACTCGCAGGCCGGCGCCCAGTTCGGGCTGGGCACGCTGTGGAGCCTGTGCTTCACCTACCCGCTGATGGTGGGCATCCAGTTGATCAGCGCCCGCATCGGGCGCGTCACCGGCCACGGGCTGGCGGCCAACATGCGCCTGCACTATCCGCGATGGCTGCTCTGGGCCGTGGTGGCGCTGCTGCTCGCGGCCAACGTCATCAACCTGGCGGCCGATCTCTCGGCCATGGGCGATGCCGCGGTCCTGGTGTTCGGCGGCGAGGCCAAGGCCTTCACGGTCGGCTTCGGGCTGCTGACGTTGCTGCTGCAGGTCTTCGTGCCCTACACGCGCTACGTGCGGGTGCTCAAGTGGCTCACGCTGGTGCTGTTCTCGTACGTCGCGGTGCTGTTCACGATCGAGATTCCCTGGGGCGAGGTGCTGCGCGCAGTGGTCATGCCGCCGCTGCAGATGAAGGCCGAATACCTGACCACCGTCGTCGCGATCTTCGGCACCACGATCAGCCCCTACCTGTTCTTCTGGCAGGCCTCGCAGGAAGTCGAGGAAATGCGCAGCGACGCCGCTGCGAAGCCGCTGATCGAGGCGCCCGAACAGGCGCCCGCCAGCTTCCGGCGCATGAAGCTCGACACCCTCTTCGGGATGGGTGTCTCGAACCTCATCGCCTTTTTCATCGTGCTGACGGCGGCATTGGCGCTCCATGCCAAGGGCGTGACCGACATCCAGACCTCGGCCCAGGCCGCAGCGGCCCTGAAGCCGATCGCCGGCCCCCTCGCGTTCTGGCTGTTCGCGCTGGGGATCATCGGTACCGGCATGCTGGCGATCCCGGTGCTGGCCGGATCGGCTGCCTATGCGCTGGCCGGAACCTTCGACTGGAACGCCAGCCTCGAGGACAAGCCGGCGCGGTCACGCGGGTTCTATGCGGTGATCGTCGTCTCGACCCTGCTGGGCATCGCTCTGGGCTTCACGCCGCTGGATCCCATCAAGGCGCTGTTCTGGAGTGCCGTCCTGAACGGCGTCATCGCCGTGCCGGTGATGGTGGTGATGATGCTGATGGTGTCGAATCGGCGGCTCATGGGGGATTTCACCGCCTCGCGCAGGCTGAAGGTTCTCGGATGGGCCGCGACCGTGGCGATGGGTGTCGTGGTCGGCGCCATGTGCGTGGCTTGAGCCGGTCTCGAGCGCTCATCTGTCGTTCCGGCAGCCGCTGCTTTGGTTGTCTCTTGCCGGGGACGTGTTGTTCGATGAGTCGGATGCCGCACATGGGGCCATAGCGGTCAGCCCCACTTGGCGCGGCTCACACCCCTTCGACGATTCGAAGATCCCGTTCGGCACCGTCGCCCAGCGCAGCAAGCGCGGCTTGGTAGTCGGGACTGTCATGAACGGATTTCGCCTGCTCGACGCTGTCGAATTCGATCAGCACGGTGCGCTGGGACAAGCCGAACTCGTACACCTCGACCGGCAGTCCTCGTGCCAGGAAGCGCCCGCCTCCAGCGGCGATGGCGGGGCCGGCCAGCTTTGCATAGGCGGCAAGTTTGTCGGCGTCTTTGACGGCTCGGTACGCACTGACCCAATAGGCTTTTGCCATGGTGAATTCCTTCAGGTTGGGGAGAAAAAGACTTTACGTCACCTCGATCATCGCAGGCGATCAACTCCCGATATGGGCGAGCGGCAGGCGCCGCGCCGCCTTGACGGTTCGCAACGCGAAGCTGGTCTGCAGCGCGCTCACACCGGGCAGGCCGCCCAGCCGGTCCAGCATGACGGACGCATAGTGGTCGAGGGTGGGCGTCACCACTTCGAGCAGGAAGTCGAACTGCCCCGACAGCACATGGCAGGCCACGATCTCGTCGATCGCATCCACGCTGGTCAGGAACAGCTCTGTCGCCTTGGGCCCGTGTTCGGCAATGTTGATGAAGACGAATGCGGTCACGCCCAGGCCCAGTTGCCTGCGGTCGAGTTCTGCGCGGTAGAACGCGATCACGCCCTCGTCTTCCAGCCTTTTGACACGCCGCAGGCAAGGCGTGGGCGACAGGGCGACGCGCTCCGCCAGTTCCACATTCGTCAGCCGGCCCTGCTGCTGCAGCAGCGACAGGATTCGCAGGTCGATGCGATCCAACCAGGGTGCTGCAGGCTTCATCGGAAAAGCTCCATCAAAGTGAGGCGCATTGGCACATAGCTCCACCAATCATGGAATTGATGGTCGTTTTTGGCAGAAATAGCTCCACACGCATTCTTACACTGACTTCAACATGAATGCATTCCAAGACGCCGAAGCCGCCTTCTCGGCCAACTATCACGAAGCGCGGGCCGCCTTTCTGGAGGCAGCCAGCGCCGCCGGCGCGCAACGCCAGCACCACGCGTGTCCGGCCCGCGGGCCAGGCGGCGAAGCCTTGCATACGGACACCGCATGGCTCGGCGATCCCGGCGCTCCGAAGGTACTGGTGGTGCTGTCCGGCACGCACGGCGTGGAGGGCTTCTGCGGCTCGGGATTCCAGGTGCACTGGCTCCGTGCCGGCCTGCACCGGCAACTGCCTGCCGACACCGCCGTGCTGTTGGTCCATGCACTCAACCCTTACGGCTTCGCCTGGCTGCGGCGGGTCAACGAGGACAACGTCGACCTCAATCGCAACTACCTGGACTGGCGCCAGCCGCCACCGGACAACCCGGGCTACCGCGATATCGCAGATGCCGTGCTGCCCGCTCGCCTGGACGGCCCGGTGGCCGCAGAGGCCGAGGCGGTGCTGGCCCGCTACCGCCAGCAGGTCGGCGAACTCGCGTTCTATCGGGCGCTGGCCAGCGGCCAGTTCATCGACCCGCAAGGCATGTTCTACGGCGGCAGCGGACCGACCTGGTCCAACCGCACGCTGCACGCGGTGATGGCCGAACTGCTCGGGCGGGCCACGGACGTGACCTGCATCGATATGCACACCGGGCTCGGCCCGTACGGCCACGGTGACCTGATCTCGGACCACGAACCCGGCACCGATGCCGCGCAGCGCGTGCGCAGGTTCTGGGGTGACGGCGTCTCGGAAAGCCGCCGGGGCCAGACGCTGCCACTGGTGCAGGACGGCCCGACCCACTTCGGCGTGACACGGGCACTGCCGCACGCCCGCGTCACCTTCGGCACCCTGGAGTTCGGCACCTATGAGCGCGATCTGGGCCGGGCCGCACTGCGGGCCGATCACTGGCTGCACAGGCATGGCGACCCGCTGGGGCCGGAGGCTGCGCCGATCAAGCAGGCGCTGCGCCGACAGTTCTACCCCGACACCCTCGACTGGAAAGAGGCCGTGCTGTTTCGTGCGCACCAGCTGGTTCGCATGGCGATTGCCGGGATGCAGGGCGCGAGCGCCCAGCGCGGACAACCCGTGCGCGACTGACGGCGCACAGGTACCCGTCAATTCAACAAAAAAAGGATCCCATGAGACTCACCCAAGACCAGCTCCGCCGCCTCGACGAGGATGGCTTTCTCGTGCTCCCCGGCGTCTTCACGCCCGAGGAAGTGGAAGTGCTCAGGGGCGAAGTTCCCGGCATGGTGGCCGAGCAGCGGCCGGAGAATCCGCGCGAGGCCGGCAAGGACAAGGTTCGCAACATCCTGTCGCTGCACCGGCGCAACGAGCTCTACCGCCGCCTCGTGCGCCACCCCCGCATGCTGGAGGCGGCCACGCAGATTCTGGGCGAGGAAGCCTATGCACAGCAGGTCAAGATCAACCTGAAGACCGGCTTCGACGGCGGCGGCTTCGAGTGGCATACGGACTTCGCCACCCATCACCATCGCGATGGCGTGCCGAAGCCGCGGGCGCTCAATTTCCACATCCACCTGGACGACGTCACCGAGTTCAACGGCCCCCTGATGTTCGTGCCGGGTTCGCACAGGCGCGAGATCCCGCTCAAGCGAAGCGTGGACGGAGAGAAGTGGGAGTTGTGGACGGTGCCGCACGACGCCGTGACCGACCTGGTCCATGAGCTGGGCATGGTCTCGGCCAAGGGTCCGCGCGGCACGCTGCTGATCTTCGGCGACAACCTGCTGCACGTGTCGGCAGCCAACGTGTCGCCCTACTCGCGCTGGATCTTCTCGGTGATCTACAACCCCTGCAGCAACCAGGCGACCCGCGACGTGCCCGAGATGGCCCACGAGCGGGACCGCGAGCCATTGCAGGCCCTGGCCGACGACTGCCTGCTTCAGCCAGTGCAGCCGGTGCAGCCTG
>CAIQMJ010000796.1 GCA_903872875.1 uncultured Variovorax sp. | reverse complement strand
CGCTCAAGATGCGCAGCTTCCAGCGCGGGCTCGATCCGTCCGATGCGCTGCTGGTCGCGGCCGGTGGCGGCGGCGCGCAGCACGCGGCGGAGGTCGCCGAACTGGCCGGCATCACGCTGGTCCGGGTGCTGCCGCAGGCCGGCGTGATCGCCGCGCTGGGCATGCTGTGCGCGCTGCCGACGCGCACGCTCGAACGCAGCTGCGAATGGGCGTTCGATGACGCCGGCTTGCAGCGTGCGGAGCAACTCGCCACTGAGTTGGTGCCTGCCGATGCCGCCGCCACCGTGCGCTGGGATCTGGCGCTGGGCAACGCGGGGCAGGAGTTTCCGATCGACGTGTCGTGGCAGCCCGGCGTCGACACCGTCGAAGTGCTTCAACAACGCTTCGACGCGCGCCACACGCAACTGCGCGGCGCGGCGCCCGGCGGACATGCGGTGCAGGTGCGGCTGATGCGCGCCGTGATCGAGCAGCCGCTGCCGCGACCCGCGCCCCTCGATGGCATCGACGCCGATGCAGCCGCCCACACAGCCGCTCCCGGGACGGCTCTCGCAGCCGTCAGCGCCTGGGACGGTCTTCCATCCTCAGGCCACGGCCCGCAAGCCTTGTTCGCCGCGATGACCACGGTCTGGGTGCCGGCCGGCTGGCAGTGGTTGCGACTGGACGACGACTCTCTGTCGCTCACGCCGCTCAACGCAGTCGGGGAGGACAAGGCATGAACACCGCCCACCTGAAGACCCACGCCACGGCGCAGGTCACCGCCCACATGGAACCCCTGCGCCTCGCGCTGCAGGGCGCGGTGGATCGCATGCAGAGCGGCATGATGCGCGCCGCCTATTCATCGATCGCCCGCGAGGGCGGCGGCTGTGCCGCCGCGCTGTTCCTGCCCGACGGCCGGCTCTTGGCGCAGGCACGTTCGCTGCCGCTGCTGCTGGGTTCGCTGATACCGGCCGTGGCCGGCGTGCTGCGGCGCTTTCCGGCGGCCGGCATGGCCGAGGGGGATGGCTACCTGATGAACGATCCGTGGTCGGGCGGCACGCACCTGCCGGATCTGATCGTCGTGCGTCCGGTGCTGCACGGCGGCGCGGTCATCGCGCTGGCCGCGACCTGCCTGCACCACCAGGATGTCGGCGGCATGGCGCCCGGCTCGATTCCGCCGAACGCGACCGAGATCTACCAGGAAGGCCTGCGCCTGCCGCCGCTGCGCTGGCGCAACGCGGCCGGCATCGACGACGGCATCCGCAGCATCCTCGAAGCCAACAGCCGCACGCCGGTCAACCTGCAGGGCGACCTGGCAGCTCAATGGTCGGCCGTGAGCCTCGGCGCGCGCGAACTTGCCGCATTGGCCGCGCGCACCGGCGAAGTCTTCGCGCCGACCTGCGACGCACTGATCGCGCAGTCCGAGCAGATGACGCGCGCCGCACTGCGCGCCGCGCCCGACGGCGAATGGTCGTGGCAGGACCAGCTCGACGGCGACGGCATCGACGCCACGCCGGTGCGCATCGCGGTCACGCTGACCAAGCGGGGCGACTCGATCGCGATCGACTTCGCGGGCAGTTCGCCGCAGGTGCGCGGGCCGATCAACGCGTCGCCGGGCAGCGTGCTGTCGGCCGCGCTCTTCTTCATGCGCACGCTGGCGCCCGATGCGCCCAACAACGCCGGCTGCCTGGCGCCGCTCACGCTGCACCTGCCGCCGGGCAGTGTCGTCAACCCCGATCTTCCGGCGGCCGTGAATGCGCGCACCGCCACCGTCAAGCTGGCCTGCAACGCGATGCTCGGCGCCTGGTCGCAGGCCGGCACCGGCGTGTCGGTCGCGCCGCATGCGGGCGTGGCGACGGTGATGTCGATCAGCGGCACGCGCGACGACGGCCGGCGCTGGATGCTCACCGAGATCATCGCCAGCGGCGCCGGCGCGAGCGCGCTCGGCGACGGCCGCTCCGGCGTGTCGACCGACATCGGCAATGCGCGCAACACGCCGGTCGAGGTGATCGAGAGCGAGGCGCCGCTGCAGGTCGAGTGCTATGCCATTCGTGACGGCTCCGGCGGCGCCGGGCTGCACCGCGGCGGCGGGGGCGTGCGGCGCATCTATCGGCTGCTCGAAGGCCGCGCGCTGCTGTCGTACCGCGGCGAGCGCCACGTGAGCCAGGCACGCGGCGCGCAGGGTGGCGGCCCGGGCGCCTCGGCCGTGGCACGGATGCTGCGCGCCGACGGAAGCACGGAAATCCTGGGTGCCCGTGCCCGCGTCGACTGGCTGGCCGGCGACCGCCTCGTGATCGAGACGGCCGGCGGCGGCGGCTGGGGCGCAGCGCCCGCCGCGTCCTGAAACTTTGTCCATGAACCCCGCGAACCAAGGAACGAACCGATGAACTCCATGAACTCCTTCAGGACCCTGAAGAACATCAGCAAGCGCGCCGCACTGAAGGGCGCCGTTGCGGCTGCCGCGTTGACCCTGCTGCCCGGCCTTGCCGCTGCGCAGGCCTATCCGACCAAGCCGATCCGCATCGTCGTACCCTTCCCGCCGGGCGGCAGCACCGATCTGCTGGCACGCCGTATCGGCGAGAAGCTGTCCGCGGTGTGGGGCCAGCCGGTGATCGTCGACAACCGCGCCGGCGCGGGCGGCACCATCGGCTCCGACTACGTCGCCAAGTCGGCGCCCGACGGCTACACGCTGCTGATGGGCGTGACGGGCACCAACGCGATCAGCGCGGCGCTCTACCCCAAGCTGCCCTACGACGTGGTGAAGGATTTCGCGCCGGTGTCGCTGGTGGTTTCGTCGCCGCTGGTGCTGGTGCGCAACCCCAACTTCGCGCCAAAGACAGTGAAGGAACTGGTGGCCGCGGCCAAGGCCAAGCCGGGTTCGATCAGCTACGGCTCGCCGGGCAACGGCACGTCGATGCACCTGACCGGCGAGATGTTCAAGCTCGCCGCCAAGGTGTCGATGCTCCACATCCCGTACCGCGGCAGCGCAGGCGCGCTGACCGACCTGATGGGCGGCCAGATCGACACCATGTTCGGTGACTTCCTGGTGGTCTGGCCGCAGGTCGAGGCCGGCAAGGTGGTGCCGATCGCGGTGACCTCGGCGCAGCGCCACAAGATGCTGCCGAACGTGCCGACCATCGCCGAGAGCGGTTATCCGGGCTTCGAGGCGCTGTCGTGGCAGGGTCTGTTCGCGCCGGCCGCCACGCCGCCGGCCATCGTCGAGCAACTCAACCGCGAGGTGAACAAGGCGCTCGCGAGCCCGGACATCCAGGAGTACTTCGGCTCGCGCGGCTTCACCCTGGGCGGCAGCAGCGCGGCGGAATTCAAGACCTTCATCCAGGGCGAGGCCGTGAAGTGGTCGCACATCGTGAAGGCTTCCGGCGCGACGGCAGACTGATGCCGATGGACGCGATCACGCATGTCGGCCCGCCGGTCGTGCGCGCCGGCCTGACGCAACCGATCTCGCCCGCGGTGATCGCCGACGGTCCGCTGGTCTTCGTGTCGGGCCAGGTGCCGATGCGCGACGGCAAGCCCGCGGCGCCGGACATCGCGGGCCAGACGCATGCGGCGCTCGACATGATCGAGGCGATCCTCGTGCGCGCCGGCTGCACGCTGGCCGATGTGGTGAAGACCACCGTGTGGCTGGTCGATGGGGCGGACTATCCGGCCTTCAACGCGGCGTATGGCGAACGCTTCGCACCGGAAACGGCACCGGCGCGATCGACCGTCATTTCGGGGTTGATCGCGCCGGTGTTGGTGGAGATCGAGGCTGTGGCTGTGTTGCGTCGCAGTGCCTGACGTCGCTTGAAAACGGGTGCTTGGTGCGGTGATGCAGTCGGTGCACTGGTGCATCGGCGCGGTGAGTGCAGTGGGCGGGGCCGAGGGCGACGGGTGACCCCTTCCGCGAATGTCCCCCGCCTTCGGCTCCTCCTTGATTTCGCTGCAGGGGTCACCCATCACCCTCGGCCCTGAGCCCGCCGCCCAGGCTGCCAGGGCTGCGCGCATGCACCTGCAGCGCCGTGCGACTCGAACGCGCCTCGAAACCGTCGGATCAGAACGTCGCAGGCCGCCACTTCAGCAACCGCTTCTCGATCCGGCTCAGCAGAAAGTCCGCAGCCAATGCAACCACAGCCAGCACGATCATCGCGGCGAACACACCGCTCGCATTGAACGCACCTT
>CAIQMJ010000795.1 GCA_903872875.1 uncultured Variovorax sp. | reverse complement strand
TTCATGGATCAGATTGCAAGCAGGTTGCGGGCGGGTTATGCAGACTGTCACTAGAGGCGTACTGATTGATGCCCCTGTATTTTGCGTGAAATGCAGTATAGGTTGCAAATTCCTACGCAGCGGATTTCTGAATAACATCAATTGGATCGGCATATGAAGAATTTATTAATTATTCCATTTTCTGTGATGATTATTTACGCAATATTTTTTCGATTGATTTTGGTGTGCGCGTACTCAACTATCGATGAGTTTGAGAGGTATGAGGAAGAGCTTCGATCGCACCAATGGATGATGGTGAGAAAAATGATGTGCGCAATAGATTTTTTTGGCGGCCATCGCATGGTTGTCGGCTTCTTGGGATCCGTCGGATTGCTTTTGGTTTTTATTTAATAAGTAGAGAGTGAAAAATGGAAGCAAGCGAATTCAATGGTGCTGTTGGTGCGACTCGTTTGGCTATATCGTTAACAATGGGGGTTTTATATGGGCCCAGTGCAAAAGCTTTTTCGGATATCGCACTCGGAAATCCAAACTATCTTTCACAAATTGCAGACATGGGGGAAAAGAGGCAGTTGGGAACGTTAGATGGCGGAGATTGGGCAGCGCTTGTGAAAATCATAGGTGATATGTCTATCGCTGTAGCTGTCGTTTCGGGTGCGCCGATATCTGTTCCCGTTGGAATTGCATGGGCTCTAACTGGGGTCGCGGTGAGCCTTTATAACAATCGTGAAAACATCGAGAAATTTCTTGATGATCTTCAGCAAGTAAGAGAGTCCGGAGTAGGAGGTGGTCAAGGTGATCCTTTCACTGGAATGCCGTGGCCCGGTATTAACACGCTCGCAAATGACTGCTTCCAAGGTGCACGCAATTGGCGTGCGCCTGTCGATCCCTTGATACTCGACTTGGATGGTGACGGTCTTGAGTTGAAGCGTGCATCCGGCGCCGCCCTTTTCGACCACAACGCCGACGGCATCCGCACCGGCACCGGCTGGATCGGCTCCGATGACGGCATCCTCGTGCGTGACCTCGACGGCAACGGCACCATCGACAGCGGCCGAGAACTCTTTGGCGACCAGACCTTGAAGTCCAATGGCCAGACAGCGGTCAATGGCTTCGATGCGCTGCGCGATCTCGACACCAACGCCGATGGCAACTTCACGGCGGCGGATGCAGCCTGGAGTTCGGTCAAGGTCTGGCGTGACCTGGACCAGGACGGCGTCTCGGACACGGGCGAACTCTTCACGCTCGAACAACTGGGCGTCAGCCGCATCGGCGTAGTCGGTGCCACTTCGGGCAGACAGGCCAGTACCACCGTCAATGGCAACTTCATTGCCCAGAGCGCCACGTTCACCAGAGATGGACAGGACAAGACCATCGGGGCGGTCGACCTGGAGAGCAACGCCTTTTATCGCGAATTCACGGACAAGATCGAACTCACGGCGCAAGCCAAGGCACTGCCCCGGATGCA
Organism: uncultured Variovorax sp.; assembly: GCA_903872875.1. Taxonomy (GTDB): domain Bacteria; phylum Pseudomonadota; class Gammaproteobacteria; order Burkholderiales; family Burkholderiaceae_C; genus Variovorax. The sequence continues at coordinate 7,222 of CAIQMJ010000795.1, read as the reverse complement.
GGGCTCGGGCCGTGCACGTGATCTGGCAGAAGCCAGCAGCTTGTCGCCCACACTGGCGGCTGTGGTCGGGGCCTTTGCAACGGGCGCGACGCGTGACGCTCAGCGGGCCAATCTGGACGCGTTGATCACCGAGTGGGCCAAGAGTTCGGATTACTGGCAGGGCCTGGAAGGTTCATTGAATGGCACCGTGAAGATCAGCGGCCTGCCGGCGGGGATGACGGAAGCGCAGTACCGCAACATGATCGGCGTGCTGGAGGTGTTCAACGGGGAGCGCTTCTACAGCAGCGGCGCCAATGGCGCTGCATTGACCGCAGGAACCAACCTCCAAGACCACGGGCATCGATCCCGTCACCAGGCTCGCGACCACGGCCTACAACCTTGCGCCGTCGGCGGCCCAACTCACACTCTTGCAGCAGAGTTATGACGCGCTGAAAGAGAGCATCTATGGGGCGCTGGCGGTTCAGACGCGGTTGAAGCCGTAGCTGGACAGCATTGCGTTGGTGATTGATGAGGAGGGGATGAGGTTCGATACGTCGGCGCTGGTTGCGAAGCTCGAAGCCCAGCATGCTGCTGACCCGGGCATGGCAGTGCTCGATCTCGCAGTTTTGGCGACCTCCGCGAGTTCGACGTTCAAGGCTGCTGAATTCGATGGTCTCGGGTTGCTGGGCGAATGGACGCAATCGCTACCTGCGAACTTTGCGTTGTGGGGTGAATTCAGCAAGATGGGTTTCTTGCTTGCATCGTCGACCTCGGGTACCGCAGGTGCTGACAAGTATCTTGGCAATGCAGACGCAAATATCTTCAATGGTGGAAGTGGCGACGATTGGATATATGGAGGCGCCGGCAACGACGTGCTGAACGGGGGCGATGGGAGTGACACCTTCGTGTTCAGCCGAGGCTTTGGGCAGGACACGATCAACCAGAGTGACAGTTCAGCCGGTCGCATGGACCAGCTGCAGTTCACGGACTTGAGCAGCAGTGACCTGATCGGTGTGACGCGCTCGGGCAATGACCTGATCCTAAGCTTCAACAGCGGCGACAGCGTGAGGCTGTACCAGTTCTATTACCAAGACAGCTATACGTTCTACAAAATCGACAAGGTGAGCTTCGCTGACGACGTGGAGTGGAGCCGCAGCGATCTCATCAACCGGACAGTGACAGTTGGATCAGTTGGCAATGACGCAATCGGCGGAACGAACCTTGGCATCAACACCATCAATGGCCTTGCGGGCAGTGACTCGCTCTGGGGCGGCAACTTTGCTGACCGGCTCGACGGCGGAGAAGGTAATGACACGCTCGAGGGCTTGTCCGGTGATGACCTTCTGATCGGAGGTCAAGGCAACGACAGGCTGAATGGCGGAGCTGGTAATGACACCCTGATCGGTAGCGAAGGCAATGATGTGCTGGACGGCGGCGATGGCAGCGACACCTTCGTCTTCAGTCGCGGCTTCGGGCAAGACACGATCAACCAGCGCGACAGCTCGGCAGGTCGCGTGGACCAGCTTCAGTTCACGGACTTGACCAGCCAGGACCTGAGCGGCGTGATGCGCTCGGGCAGCGATCTGATTCTGAGTTTCAACAGTGGCGACAGCGTGAGGGTGAGCCAGTTCTATTACAGCGACAGCTATACGGCGTACAAGATCGACAAGGTGAGCTTCGCTGACGGTGTGGAGTGGAATCAGAGGGACCTCATCAACCGAACCGTGTGGACAGGATCTGCAGGCAACGACCAGATATCCGGGGACAACCTTCGCACCAACACCATCCACGGCCTGGCTGGAAACGACACGCTCGCAGGCGGCAGTCTTGCCGATCGGCTCGACGGCGGTGACGGCAGCGACACGCTCAACGGCGGAGCCGGTGACGACGCATTGATCGGTGGTCAAGGCAACGACACTTTGTACGGCGACGCAGGCGACGACATCATCGACGGCGGCATGGGCGACGACGTGCTGTACGGCGGCGTGGGCCGGGATACCTTCCGCTTCGGCAGAGGATACGGTGCCGACCGGATCTCCAGCAGCGATGCAACGGCCAATCAGCTCGATACCGCGGATCTGTTCGACATCGCGAGTTCGGAGGTGAGCGTGCAGCGAGAGGGCGCCGTGCTGGTCATACGCAGGCTGAACAGCCAGGACGTGCTGAACATCGACTACTTCTTTTCCGATACGGGTGCGGTGAGTACCGTCAAGGAACTGCAGTTTTCCGATGGCGTGAAATGGGATGTCGACCGCATCAGGAAGTTGGTGCTGCAAGGGGCTGACGGCAACGATACGTTGACGGGCTACGCGACTTCGGATGACGTGTCTGGGGGCTCGGGCGACGACACCTTGTACGGCAACGCAGGAAACGACACGCTGACCGGCGGTGTCGGCAATGACACTTTGAACGGCGGCATCGGCAACGACACCTACCTGTTCAGCCGCGGCGACGGCAAGGACACCGTATCCGACTGCGACACCACCGCAGGCAACAAGGACGTCGCCGCATTCGCGAGCGACATCGGCGCCGACCAACTCTGGTTCAGCAGAAGCGGCAGCAACCTGGACGTTCGCATCATCGGCACGGACGACGTGTTCTCCATCGGCAACTGGTATGCCGGCACTGCCAATCACATCGAGCAGTTCAAGGCCGGCGATGGCAGGATCCTGATCAACACGCAGGTCGATCTCCTCGTGCAGGCCATGGCGTCATTTGCGCCGCCGGCCTCTGGCCAGACGACCTTGCCGGCCAACTACCAAAGCAGCTTGGGGACGTTGGTCGCCACCAGCTGGAACTGAGTCAAGTCACAGGGCGCATCCAGCGGCGGGCGAACGTCAGGCCGTCGTCGCCTGTCGCACCGCGCGCTCCCAGCGCGCCATCGCCTCGCCCGCCTGCTGGCGCCCCATCGTCGGCATGAACCGCCGTTCCACCCGCCATAGCTTCGACAGCTGCGTCACGTCGCTGTACACGCCAGTCGACAGGCCGGCGAGGTAGGCGGCGCCGAGGGCGGTGGTCTCGATGACTTCGGGGCGCACGACCGGTATGCCGAGCAGGTCGGCCTGGAACTGCATCAGCAGGTCGTTCACGCAGGCGCCGCCGTCCACGCGCAATTCCGAGACCGGCGCACCGCCCGCGGCCACGGCGTCGCGACTCATCGCCTGGAGCAGGGCGGCGCTCTGGTAGGCGATGCTTTCCAGCGCGGCGCGGGCGATGTGGGCGACCGTGGTGCCACGGGTCAGCCCGGTGATGGTGCCGCGCGCGTCGGCGTCCCAGTAGGGCGCGCCGAGGCCGGTGAAGGCGGGGACCATCATCACGCCGCCGGCGTCCGGCACGCTCTCGGCCAGCGACTGCACTTCGGCGCTGCCCTTGATGGCCTTGAGGCCGTCGCGCAGCCACTGCACCACCGCACCGCCGACGAACACGCTGCCTTCCATGGCGTACTGCGGCCGCGTGTCGGTCTGCGCCGCACTGGTCACCAGCAGGCCGTTGGTCGACGGCTGGAAGGCATCGCCTGTGTGCATCAGCAGGAAGCAGCCGGTGCCGTAGGTGTTCTTGGCCATGCCCGGGCCGAAGCAGGCCTGGCCGAACAGCGCGCTCTGCTGGTCGCCGGCCACGCCGCCGATCGGCAGCGCAGTGCCGAGCAGTTCGGCATCGGTGTCGGCGAAATGCGCGCTCGACGGCTTCACCTCGGGCATCAGCGCGACCGGTATGTCGAGCGCCTGCAGAAGTTCGGCATCCCACTGGTTGGTGTGGACGTTGAAGAGCATCGTGCGCGATGCGTTGCTGACGTCGGTCACGTGCACCTTGCCGCTGGTGAGCTGCCAGATCAGCCAGCTGTCGACCGTGCCGAAGGCGAGTTCGCCGCGCGCCGCCTGTTCACGCGCGCCGGGCACGTGGTCGAGCAGCCAGCGCAGCTTGGTGCCCGAGAAGTAGGCGTCGATCACGAGCCCGGTCTTGTCGCGGATCGTGTCGCTCATGCCCTCGTCGCGCAGCCGTGCGCAGAACGGCTCGGCGCGCCGGTCTTGCCAGACGATCGCGTGGTGCACGGGCTGGCCTGTCCTGCGGTTCCACAGCAGCGTGGTCTCGCGCTGGTTGGTAATGCCGATCGCGTGGATGTCGGCCGCAGTGAGCCCGGCCCTGGCCAGCACCTCGCGCGCAGTGGCCAGCTGGCCGCGCCAGATCTCCATCGGGTCGTGCTCGACCCAGCCGGGCTGTGGATAGATCTGCGGCAGCTCGCGCTGCGCGATGGCGACAATACGGCCTTCGCGATCGAACACGATGCTGCGCGAACTGGAAGTGCCCTGATCGAGGGCAAGAAGGTAGGTCATCTGGCTGTCTCCTGGCAATGCGGCATCGTGTACAAATCGCCTGATCGAATTGAACGAGCCCATCTTGAGCGACTCCCACTTTAGCGAATGCGACGTCCTGGTCGTCGGCGGCGGCATCAACGGTTGCGGCATCGCGCGCGATCTGGCCGGCCGCGGCTGGCGCGTCATCCTGTGCGAGAAGGACGACCTGGCGTCGCATACGTCCTCGGCCTCCACCAAGCTGATCCATGGCGGCCTGCGCTACCTGGAGTACTACGAGTTCTCGCTGGTGCGCAAGGCGCTGCAGGAGCGTGAGGTGCTGCTGAAAAGCGCGCCGCACATCATGTGGCCGCTGCGCTTCGTGATGCCGACCGACCCGAGCGACAAGTCGCTGCGGCCGGCCTGGATGATCCGGCTCGGCCTGTTCATGTACGACCACCTGGCCAAGCGCGAGGTGCTGCCGGGCTCGACGTCGGTCGACCTGCAGGCGCATCCGGCGGGTGCGCCGCTCAAGCCTCAGTTCCGGCGCGGCTTCGTGTATTCGGATGGCTGGGTCGACGATGCCCGGCTGGTGGTGCTGAACGCGGTCGACGCGCGCAGCCGCGGCGCGGAGGTGCTCACGCGCACGCGCTGCACCGGTGCCCGCCGCGATGCCGACGGCTGGACCGCCACGCTCGAAGGCGCGGACGGCACGCGCACCGTGCGCGCCCGCGCGGTCGTGAACGCGGCCGGCCCCTGGGCCGAGTCCTTCCTGCGCGGTGCCGCGCAACCTGCCGCCGGCGAGAAGCTCGCGACCAAGCATCTGCGGCTGGTCAAGGGCAGCCACATCGTGGTGCCGCGCGTGTTCACGCACGACCACGCCTACATCTTCCAGAACCCGGACAAGCGGATCATCTTCGCGATCCCCTACCAGGGTGACTACACGCTGATCGGCACCACCGACGTCGAGATCAGTGGCGACGACCCAGGCGCCGCCCGGATCTCGCAGGACGAGATCGACTACCTCTGCGCGCAGGCCGGCCACTACTTCCAGAAGCCGGTCACGCCGGCCGACGTGGTCTGGACCTACTCTGGCGTGCGTCCGCTGCTGGACGATGCCTCGGGCGATCCGTCCGCCGTCACGCGCGACTACCTGCTCGAACCCAACACCTCGGCGGCGCCGCTGCTGTCGGTCTGGGGCGGCAAGATCACGACCTTCCGCAAACTCGCGGAAGACGCGGCCGACGAAGTGGGGCGCATGCTCGGCGAGACTCGCACGGCTTGGACGGCCAAGGCCTTCCTGCCGGGCGGCGATTTCTCGCCGTGGATCGGCGCCGCCAAGCGGCCGGATGCGGACTTCGAGCGTTTCGTGGCGGCCGCCCGGCATCGCTACAAGTGGTTGCCCGAGGCCCTGGCCCGCCGACTCTCACGCGCCTACGGCACGCGCATCGATCGCGTGGTCGGCGATGCGCAGGCGCTGGCCGATATGGGTGAGGAAGTCGCGCCCGGTCTGCATCTGCGCGAACTGGTCTATCTGCGCGACCAGGAATGGGTGGTAGCGGCCGACGACGTGCTGTGGCGCCGCTCCAAGCTGGGCCTGCACTACACGCCGGCCGAGCGGGCGCTGGTCGCGGCCTGGTTCGCACGCTGACGAAGCCTGGCGCCGCACAGCGCGAGCCGCGCGGCGTACGACCCGATCAGCCCAGCGCGGCGATCGATCGCATGAGGTTGCTGCGCGCCGGGGCCTCCAGGCGCGCATGCATGCCGGGCGTCGCGTAGATCGCGGGCCGCGCCAGGAAGCGCTGAAGGATGGCGCGCCGCCGCGGTCGCCGGACCTCGTCGGGCACGAAGCCGTATTCGACGCCCACCTGCCGCTCGTACTCGTCGAAGCGCTCGGCATCCGCGCCGAGGATCGCCAGGTCGATGTCGATCAGCAGTTCGGCATCGCGGCCTTCGGGCAACGCATCGTGGCGCGTGGCCATCACCAGTGAATGCACGCGGTCTGCAGCTTCTGCCGTGGTGCCTGCGGCGTGCAGCGCTTCGCGTGCCCAGTCGGCGCTGCGGGCCTCGTTGTCGTGCGCATGCACGTCGTAGATCGCGTCGTGGAACCAGAGTGCCAGCAGCACTTCCGCCGGATGCGCGGCCGAGGCGCGTTCGCGCTCGAACCAGGCCAGGCATTCGCCGAGATGCTGCAGCGTGTGATAGCGGCGTTGCGGCTCGGCGTAGCTCGCGAGCAGCTGTTCGCGCAGTGCGGGCGCGGGCGTCGCGCCGAGCGCGGCCCAGGCGTCGTCCCAGGACGCGTTCCATTGGGCGTTCCAGCTCATGGTTCCAGCGCGGCGCGAACTTCGCGGCCAAGTTCGAGCACCGACATCGCGTAGTAGCTGCTCCAGTTGTAGCGCGTGATGGCGTAGAAGTTCTCGGTGCCGGCCACGTAGGTCGGTGGGTCGCCGCCGTTCTGAAGTTCGATCAGCGCGAGTGGCCCCCGATGGCTGCGGCCGTCACCGTCGAGCAGCGCGCCCTTGGCTTCGAAGCTCGCGGCGCTGAAGGTCGGCAGGATGTCGGGCGCGAGCAGCGCGTCCAGGTCGGCGCCGGACGGTCCGAAGTGCACCGGATAGACCGCCGGCATGCCCGGCTGCCAGTTGAACGCCCGGAAGTAGTTGGCGACCGAGCCGATCACGTCGGCCGTGTCGGTCACGAGGTCGGTGCGGCCGTTGCCGTCGTAGTCGATCGCGTACTTGCTGATGCTGCTCGGCATGAACTGCGGCATGCCCATGGCGCCGGCGTAGCTGCCGAGCGCGGCCATCGGGTCCGCTGCGGTGCGGCTCGTCAGGCTCAGGAAGTTCTCGAGCTCGTCCCGGAAGAAGGCCTGCCGCTCGGCGGCGCGCGGGTGCGCCTTCGGGAAGTCGAAAGCCAGCGTGGAAAGCGCATCGATCACGCGGAAGTTGCCGGTGTTC
>CAIQMJ010000794.1 GCA_903872875.1 uncultured Variovorax sp. | reverse complement strand
CGCTCGACCTCGGGGCGCGCGGCTCCTGCACCATCGGCGGCAACCTGTCGACCAACGCGGGCGGCAATCGCGTGATCCGCTACGGCATGGCACGCGAGCACGTGCTCGGGCTCGAGTACGTGCTGGCCGACGGCACGATCGTCAGCTCGCTCAACAAGATGATCAAGAACAACGCGGGCTACGACCTCAAGCAGATGCTGATCGGCGCCGAGGGCACACTCGGCATCATCACGCGCGTGGTGCTGCGGCTGCAGGCCAAGCCGCTGTCGGTCGCGACCGCGCTCTGTGGCTGCCCGGACTACGCCGCCGTGCTCACGCTGCTGCAGACCGCGCGTGCGCAGCTCGGCCCCGCGCTGTCGGCCTTCGAGGTCATGTGGCCCAGCTTCGTCGACTGCATGACGCAAGGCTTGCCGCAGCTGCGCCGGCCCTTCGACCAGCCGCAGGGCGTGTACGTGCTGATCGAGTCGAGCGGCTTCCATGCCGACGGCGAGACCGCGCAGCTCGAGGCCTGCCTGGGCGGCCTGCTGGAGCGCGGCGTGCTGAGCGACGTGATCGTGGCCGCGTCGGAGCGCGACGCGCAGGACCTGTGGGCGCTGCGCGACAGCCCGTCGGAATACTCGCGCGTGCTGGGCCCGATCATCGGCTTCGACATCGGCTTGCCGACGTCCACGATGGCCGAAGCGGTGGATTGGCTGGACCGCGACGTCAAGGCGCAATGGCCCGACGCGCGCGTGCTGTGCTACGGCCACATCGGCGACAGCAACCTGCACGTGGTGATCAACGTGCCGTCGGCCGGCGCCGCGCAGCCGGCCCATGCGGTCGATCAGGTGGTCTATGGCATCGTGCGCAGCCTGGGCGGCACGATCTCGGCGGAGCACGGCATCGGGCTGGTCAAGAAGCCGTTCCTGTCGTTCACGCGATCGCCGGAAGAGATCGCGCTGATGCGCCGCCTGAAGGCCGCGATGGACCCGCTCAACCTGCTGAACCCCGGCAAGGTGTTCTGAAGAGCGGGGCCATTCAAGCCCACACTCAGAACTCGTAGGTCGCCGACACCCAGAGCCTGCGCCCGTCGTAGTTGTTGGCGTACGAACTGCCGTAGGTCGGCGTTGCGGTGCCCGGCACGCTGTACGCGGCGTAGTCGATGAAGTCCTTGTCCAACAGGTTGTAGACGGCTGCGCTGATCGTCCACTGCTTGCTCAGCTGGTAGGCACCGCCGATGTGCAACTGCCCATAGCCGCGGTAGTCGCCCAGCGCCTCCTTCGCCGCGATGGTCGATGCGCTGGTGCCCGGGTCGCGGAAGCGGTCGCTGCGCAGTTCGGCACGCAGCCAGCCGCTCCATTGCGCGCTCGCCTGCCAGTGCAGGCTGGCGTTGAGCGAATGCTCGGGCGTGTCGGTCAGCGGCTTGCCGAGGTTCGGCCCGCTCTTCTGCTCGCTGCGCGTGTAGGTGTAGTTGGCGCGCGCCGACAGCGTCGGACTCAGCGGCACACGCGTGGCCAGCTCGATGCCCTGCGTGATCGCCTCGTCGACGTTGATGCTCTGGCCGAAGGTGTCGACCGCCGGCCAGTTGCCGAAGCTCACGCAGCCCGGCCGGTTCGGCGACACGCGGTAGCTGCAGTTGACCAGGCCCGGCCCGCTGGTGATCTTGTCCTTGAACTGGTTGTGGAACAGCGATGCGCTCGCGGCGAAGCCGGCCAGGTTGTCGTAGTACGTGCCGATCTCGGCCGTGGTGCTGGTCTCGGGTTTCAGGTCCGGGCTGCCGACCAGTGGCGTGCGGCCCTGGTTGCCGAAGCCGTTGATGCCGGGCGCGAGCTGCTCGACGCGCGGCGTCTTGTAGCCGTTGCTCACGCCACCCTTGAAGGTCCATTGCGGCGTCGCGTTCCACACGCCGTACACCCGCGGACTCAGCTTGCCGCCGAACAGGTCGTGGTGGTCGTAGCGCGCGCCGAAGGTCAGGCCGAAGTCCTCGACGATGCGCCATTCGTCTTCCAGGAACAGCGCTTTCTGCGTGAAGCTGAACAGCTGCGGCGCGACGCCGTCCTTCATCTCGGCCTCCCACCACTGGCCGCCCATCGTGACCAGGTGATTGCCGAGTCCAGTCACCAGCTTGCTGTCGAGCACGCGGCTTTCGACCTCGAGCGTGCGCGGCGACCCGGCCACGGCACCAGGCGTGCCCGGCGGGATCGTGCGACCCATGGTTTCGGTGCGGTTCACCATGTAGCTGGTATCCCAGTGGCCGAAGCTGTAGCGACCGGTATGGGCCAGCGTGTACTGGTCACGGTCGTAGCGCTGCTCGGGGCCGTAGCCGCCGGTGCCCAGCGTGCCGAGCTGGCCGCGGCTGTTGTCGTAGGTCTGGCGGCCGATGTCGACGTCCAGGCTCAGGTCGTGGTCGCGATTGGGCGTCAGCGTCGCGCGGAAGCCGAAGTTGTCGACGGCCGACTCGACCGGGTTGGCGCCCATCACCGGCGCGATCTCGGCGCCGCTGCGGTCGAGGTAGCTGATGCTCGATGCGTCACGCCGGAACAGGCTGCCGCGCACCGCCAGGCCGAGCAGGTCCTGCTTGACCGGGCCGCTCAGGTAGAACTTGCCGGAACGCGTGTCGCCGAAGTCCGAGTGCTGCTGCAGCGTGTAGTCGGCCGTCAGCGAGCCGGTCCATTCCTTGCCGACCTTGCGCGTGATGATGTTGATCACGCCGCCCATCGCGTCCGATCCGTACAGCGTCGACATCGGCCCGCGGATGACCTCGATGCGTTCGATCGCCGACACCGGCGGCATGAAGCTGGTCTGCGTTTCGGTGAAGCCGTTCGGCGTGACGTTGCCCGCGGCGTTCTGGCGGCGGCCGTCGATCAGCACCAGTGTGTATTCGCTCGGCATGCCGCGGATGCTGATGTTGAGCCCGCCGGTCTTGCCGGCCGCGGCGCCGACGTCGACGCCTTCGACGTCCTGCAGTGCCTCGGCCAGGCTGGAGAAACGCTTCTGCTGCAGCTCCGCGCGCGGGATCACGGTGATGGACGCCGGCGCGTCCTTGATGTCCTGCTCGGAACCGGAGGCAGTCACCACCACTTCCTTGAGCTGGGTGCCGCCCTGGGCGGATGCCGTGGTGGCAGCGGCGGCGGCGAGAAGGCCGGCGACGGCCAGCGAGAGAACGGACGGGCGCGGCTGCGCGCCGCGGGGTGCGTGATGCATCCAGGGAACTCCAGAGTGAAAAGGAACGACGGAAAAACCGGGAACGTCGCTCTGGAGTTTTTGTTGCGCGCTGTCCGAAGGATGTCCAAATGTAAATGAGAACAGCTTTCATTTGCCGAAAAACCGGCGCGCCCGGCCGGGAATAGGCCGGTGCTACCCTCGCCGGATGTTCAATCCGTCCCAAGAAGAGGTCCGCCGTTTTTTCTGCGGCGCCTATGCCAAGAGCCGCCAGGGGCTTCCGATGGAAGCGCTCGAAACCATCGCGGCCGGCTGGATCGACCAGCACCCCGAATACCACGCCGACCTGGCCGATGCCGATGCGGCCGTCACCCGCATCTATGACGGTCAGGACGGTCGCGAGAACCCGTTCCTGCATCTGTCGATGCACCTGTCGATCAGCGAGCAGAGTTCGATCGACCAACCGCGCGGCATCCGCCAGGCCGTCGAACTGCTGGCCGCGCGCCGCGGCTCGCTGCTCGAGGCTCACCACGAGGCGATGGAGTGCATGGGCCGGATGATGTGGGAAGCCCAGCGCGCAGGCCGGCCGCCGGACGGCGATGCGTATGTCGAATGCGTGCAGCGCAAGGCCACACGTTAAGGCTCTTTGCTGCAATCAGCGGCGGGCCGGCTTGGCTGCTGCACCTTCACGCAACAGGCCGATGAGCGCCTGACGAGCGGCGGACGGCTCGGCGTCGCTGCGTACCAGCAGGCCGACAGGCTCTTGCGTGCCACCGGTGTCGACATCGAGCCGCACGAGCTGGCCCGACGCCAGGTCGTCGCGCGCCGCGCCCAGCGGCGTGAACCAGACCGCATCTGATCGCGCGAGCATCGCGCGGGCCAGCGCCAGATCGAGCGTCTGCGTGGCCGCTGCAGGAAGCGCGAGGCCGAGGCCCGACAGGAAGCTCTCGGTGTGGTGGCGCGGAATCGTGCCCTCGCTGTAGACGATCAACGGGAAGCCCAGCACCGCCTGCATCGATGGCGTGGCGGCGTGCGCCAACTGGTGGCCGGGTCGCGCGACCAGCGCCAGCGGCTCGGTGTAGAGCAGTTCGAAGGTCAGGCCGGCCATCAGCTGCGGGTCGCTCATGCGGCCGGCGACCAGGTCGAGATCGCCGGCCCGCAACGCGTCGAGCAGGCCGGCGTTGGTGCCGGTACGCACCTGCAGTTGCAGCGCCGGAAGGCGTTCGCGCAGCGCGACCAGCGCATCGGGCAGCATCGACGGTGCGACGCTGGGCAACGCACCGATGCGCAGCCGCTCGGCGCGCGCATCGGCGCCGGGCATCACGGCCTGCGCACCGGCATCGATCGACTCCAGCACCCGCAGCGCATGCGTCAGTAGCAGCTGGCCGGCCGCAGTGAAGCCCTGGATGCCGCGCCGCCCCGCCGTGCCACGCGCCACCAGCTGCGTGCCGGCCAGCGCCTCGAGTTCGGCCAGCGTCTTGGAGATCGCCGGCTGGCTCAGCGACAGCCGTTCCGCCGCACGCGCCAGATGGCGCTCCTGCGCCACCGCGACCAGGCAGCGCAGGTGGCGCAGCTGGACGCCGCGTGTGAAGAGCTCGGGACTGCTCGTCATTGGATTACCACTGGTTATGAAAAATCAAGAAAAGATCAATTTACATCAATGATTCGCATGAATACAGTGGCGCCATCCCTCACGATCCAGGAGACATCATGTCCTTGCCCTCCGACGGCGGCGCCCTGCCCGTCCTCTCGCCCCGCGACTGGCCCAGCCATCCCTCGTACCTCTATCCCGGCTACAAGTCGACCGCCAAGCGCGGCCCGACGCAAGCGCTGATTCCGCTCAAGGCATCGCTCGGCGAACTGCGCCAGCCGGTCTACGGCCACAGCAGCATCGGCGAGTTCGACAACGATCTCACGCGCAATGCACGCCGCAACGGCGAGCCGCTCGGCGAACGCATGATCCTGACCGGCCAGGTGCTCGACGAGCGCCGCCGGCCGGTGCGCAACACGCTGGTGGAAATCTGGCAGGCCAACGCCGCGGGCCGCTACGTGCACAAGGTCGACCAGCACGACGCGCCGCTCGACCCGAATTTCCTGGGCGCCGGCCGCTGCCTGACCGACGACGAAGGCCGCTACCGCTTCCTCACCATCAAGCCCGGCGCCTATCCCTGGGGCAATCACCCCAACGCCTGGCGTCCGCAACACATCCACGTGTCGCTGTTCGGCGAGCACTTCGGCAGCCGCCTCGTGACGCAGATGTACTTCCCCGGCGACCCGCTGCTGCAGTACGACCCGATGGTCCAGGGTACGCCCGAGAAGACCCGCAATCGCCTGATCGCCGACTTCAGCCTCGACGTCACCGAAGACGGCTACGCGCTCGGCTACCAGTTCGACATGGTGCTGCGCGGCGCCGATGAAACGCCTTTCGAGACCCGCTGAGGAGACCCGAGCCATGATGAGTTCGCTTGAAACCAATTTCGGCCAGACGCCTTCCCAGACCGTCGGCCCCTACTTCGCCTACGGCCTGACGGCCGCCCAGTACGGCTACGACTTCGACCAACCCTTCGACAGCGTGGTGGCGCTCGAAGGTGCCAGCGGCGAGCGCATCCGTCTCGAAGGCCGCGTGATCGACGGCGACGGCAAGCCGGTCAACGACGCGTTGGTGGAAATCAGCCACGTCGATGGCGAAGGCCGCTACCCGGCATCGGTCGAGAACGCAGCCGCCATCGGCTTCCGCGGCTTCGGTCGCGCGGGCACCGGCACCGATGCGCAGAACCGTTATGTGTTCCAGACCGTCAAGCCGGCCGCCGAAGCGCCTGGCGAGGCACCGCACATCAACGTGATCGTGATGATGCGCGGCCTGCTGCTGCACACCTTCACGCGCGTCTACTTCAGCGACGAGGCCGCCGCCAACGCCGAGGACGCGGTGATGCAGAGCGTGCCGGAAGCGCGCCGCCAGACGCTGGTCGCCGAGCGCGTCGAGGTCGGCGGCGCGGTCACCTACCGCTTCGACATCCACATGCAGGGCGCGCAGGAGACGGTGTTCTTCGACGTCTGAACGGATCGCGGTCGGCAGACCGGATGGACATGAAAAAGGCCCGCGATGCGGGCCTTTTTTCTGGTGCACGTGGTGCGAGGTGCTCAGTTGCCCGCGTGATGGAAGCGCGATTCGGGCACCGTCTTGACCTCGCCCGGCAACGAGCCGATGTAGCCGGCGAGTTCCTTGAGTTCGGCCGTCGTGTACTTCTTGGCGATGCCGCCCATCACGCCGTTGGAGCGGCCGACCTGCGCATGGTTCTCTGCCTTGTAGGACTTGAGTGCGACCAAGAGATAGTCCGGATGCTGGCCCGCGAGCTTGGCGACCGTGCCGTCGTTCGGGGTGTTGAAGTTGACACCGTGGCACTTGGTGCAGGCATTGGCGGCGTCGCGCGCGATGAGTGCCTGGACGCGCTCGCTGGGCGCCTTGGCGGTCGCGGGCACCGGCTCGCCGTCCTTCAGGCCGAGCTGGCTGTAGTAGGCGCCGAGGTCGGCCATGTCCTGTTCGGTGAGCGTGTCGGCGATGGCACGCATGGTCGGATGCTTGCGGTCGCCGGCCTTGTAGGCACCGAGTGCGGCCACGATGTAGCTGGCGCTCTGGCCTGCGATCTTGGGGACCTTGTGGATTTCGGGGAAGCTGGCCTGGTAGCCGATGATGCCGTGGCAACCCACGCACATGGCGGTTTTCTTGGCACCGTTTTCAACGCTGCCGGTGATCTGCTGAGCCCCCGCGGCGAGGGTCACGCAAGCGACAGAAAGGCCAAACATCGTGGTCAACAACTTGTTCATTTTGCGCGCACAATCTCGTGGAGGAACTGTTTCAGATCTGCGTTTGATTATATGGGGCGCTCTCTTGAAAGAGCCATCCGCAGGCCCCCTCGAAAGCCCGCACGAGCCCGCAGAACCCCGCTGCATCAGACGCACCGACCCACCCATTTTCCTGCCGACGCCATCCATGAAATTCAAGGGTTCAGACAACTACGTTGCCACTCAGGATCTGATGCTCGCGGTCAACGCGGCCATCACGCTCAAGCGTCCGCTGCTCGTCAAGGGCGAGCCGGGCACAGGCAAGACGATGCTCGCGGAAGAGGTCGCGCAAGCCCTCGACCTGCCGTTGCTCCAGTGGCACATCAAGTCCACCACCAAGGCCCAGCAGGGCCTGTACGAGTACGACGCGGTGAGTCGCCTGCGTGACTCGCAGCTGTCCGACGTCGACGGCGGTGAGCGCGTCAAGGACATCCACAACTACATCGTGAAGGGCGTGCTGTGGCAGGCCTTCACGGCCGACCGTCCGGTCGCGCTGCTGATCGACGAGATCGACAAGGCCGACATCGAATTCCCGAACGACCTGCTGCGCGAGATCGACCGCATGGAGTTCTACTGCTACGAGACACGCGAACTCATCCGTGCCAAGCACCGGCCGGTGGTGTTCATCACGTCGAACAACGAGAAGGAACTGCCCGACGCCTTCCTGCGCCGCTGCTTCTTCCACTACATCAAGTTCCCCGACGCGGCCACGATGAAGAGCATCGTCGATGTGCACTTCCCCGGCCTGAAGCAGGAGCTGCTCACGGCTGCGATGAAGACCTTCTATGACGTGCGCAACCTGCCCGGCCTGAAGAAGAAACCGTCGACCTCCGAGCTGCTCGATTGGCTCAAGCTGCTGGTCGCCGAAGACATTCCGCTCGAGGCGCTGCAGAGCAAGGACGAGAAGGTCGCGGTGCCGCCGCTGGTCGGTGCGCTGCTCAAGAACGAACAGGACGTGACGCTGTTCGAGAAGCTCGTGTTCATGCAGCGCAACAACCGCTGAGCGGCAGGCACGAGGCACGCATGTCCGAAGGACCGCACCCGCCGCGTCAGCTTCTCCAGCTAGGCGTCGCGCAGGCGCTGCTGTTCGTGCTGGGCGCCCTGCTTGGCCGCGGGCTCGGGCTGCTGTTCGGTCTCGACGCGCTGAGCAACACGGGCTACGGCAACCGCGAGATCGCGGGCATCCTGCTGATCGGCCTGGGCGGCGGCGCGGGCGCACAGCTTGGACGTCGCTGGTACGTCCGCAAATACGGCAACCCCAGATCCTGAGATCCCCGACACCCATGGCATTCGTCGAACCCGTCACGCTCAAGCTGCGTGGCATCGCACTCGTTCCCCTCGCGCTCGCGCACGAAGACGGCCTGCGCGCCGCGGCGGCCGACGGCGAACTCTGGAAGCTCCGCATCACCTCCGTGCCGGAACCGGAGGGCACGCGCGGCTACATCGAGGCGGCACTGAAGATGCGCGAGGACGGTAATCGCTTCGCCTTCGCGGTGACGGACGAGGCCAGCGGCACGGTGCTCGGCAGCACCAGCTTCCACGACATCCTGCCGGCGATCAAGCGCGCGGAGATCGGCTACACCTGGTACGCCAGGCGCTGCCAGCGCACGCACGTCAACACCACCTGCAAGCTGCTGATGCTCACGCACGCGTTCGAGGCGCTCGGCTGCAACGTGGTGGGCTGGCGCACCGACAACTTCAACTTCGCGTCGCAACGCGCGATCGAACGGCTGGGTGCCAAGAAGGACGGCGTGATCCGCGGGCATGCCATCCGCCGCGACGGCACGATCCGCGACACGGTGATGTACAGCGTGGCCGCTGGCGAATGGCCCGAGGTCAAGGCCCAGTTGCTGTACCTGCTCGACAAGCCTCGCCAACCATGATCTGAACGGGGAGTTCCGCCATGCTGATCGACTTCTTCTACACGCTGCGCTCGGCCAAGCTGCCGGTGTCGGTGAAGGAATACCTCACGCTGCTCGAGGCGCTGAAGTCCGACGTGGTGGGCCCGAACTCCGACGGCAACTACGGCATCGACGATTTCTACTACCTGAGCCGTACCGCGCTGGTGAAGGACGAGAAGCACTTCGACAAGTTCGACCGCGCCTTTGCCGGCTACTTCAAGGGCATCGAGATGCTCACGGACTTCACCAAGGAAGTCCCGCTCGACTGGCTGCGCAAGACGCTGGAGCGCGAGTTCTCCGCGGAAGAAAAAGCCAAGATCGAGAAGATGGGCTGGGACGAGCTCATGGAGACGCTCAAGAAGCGCTTCGAGGAGCAGAAGGAACGCCACGAGGGCGGCAGCAAGTGGATCGGCACTGGCGGCACCTCGCCTTTCGGCCATGGCGGCTACAACCCGCAGGGCGTGCGCATCGGCGGCGCGGGCAAGAACAAGAGCGCAGTCAAGGTCTGGGACCAGCGCGCCTACAAGGACTACGACGACACGCAGGAACTCGGCACGCGCAACATCAAGGTCGCGCTGCGACGGCTGCGCAAGTTCGCACGCGAAGGCCATGTCGAGGAACTGGATCTCGACGAAACCATCGCGAAGACGGCCGCCAACGCCGGCTACCTCGACATCAAGATGCGGCCGGAGCGCCACAACAACGTCAAGGTGCTGCTGCTGATGGACGT
>CAIQMJ010000793.1 GCA_903872875.1 uncultured Variovorax sp. | reverse complement strand
GTCTCGGGATCGAAATCCTCCGTCACCTGCGTGTCGAGCGCTGAGTCGATCAACCGCGTCCACTTGACGCCGGGGCCGCGGTTGGCGAGCCGGAATTCGATCGCGTCCTGCCAGCTGTTGACGATCAGCAGCACGCTCGCGTCCTGGCCGGGCCGGGGGATCGACGAGGCCTGCGCCGTGCCTTCGAGCAGCAGGCCGAGGCAGCGGGTCTGCGGATCGTCCCAGTGCTGCGCGTCCATCTCGGCGCCATCGGGGCTGAGCCAGGTGGCGTCCTTGGGCTGTGTGTCGTCACGGCGTTCGCCGGTCAGGAAGCGGCCGCGGCGCAGCACGGGCAGCGCCTTGCGCAGCTGGATCAGCCGCTGCACGAAGCCGTTGAGCGCGCGTCCGCGGTCGTCGATGCCATCCCAGTCGACCCACGAGATATCGTCGTCCTGGCAGTAGGCGTTGTTGTTGCCCTGTTGCGTGCGGCCGAACTCGTCGCCGGCCAGCACCATCGGCGTGCCCTGCGCGAGCAGCAGCGTGGCCATCAGGTTGCGCTGCTGGCGGGCGCGCAGTGCAAGCACTTCGGGGTCGTCGGTCGGGCCTTCGACGCCGCAGTTCCAGGAGCGGTTGTCGGAGTGGCCGTCGCGGTTGTCCTCGCCGTTGGCCTCGTTGTGCTTCTCGTTGTAGCTCACGGTGTCGGCCAGCGTGAAGCCGTCGTGCGCCGTGATGAAGTTGACGCTCGCCCAGGGTCGCCGGCCGCGGTGGTTGAAGCGGTCGCCGCTGGCCGTGAGGCACTGCGCGAGCTTCGGCGCCATGGCTTCGTCGCCCTTCCAGAAGGCGCGCACGTTGTCCCGGAACTGGTCGTTCCACTCGGCCCAGCCGGGCGGGAAGCCGCCGACCTGGTAGCCGCCCGGTCCGATGTCCCACGGTTCGGCGATCAGCTTGACGCTGGACAGCACCGGGTCCTGCCGGCAACTCTTCAGGAAGCCGCCGCCTTCGTCGAAGCCGTGCGGCTCGCGCGCGAGGATGGTTGCCAGGTCGAAGCGGAAGCCGTCGACGCGCATCTCGGTGACCCAGTAGCGCAGGCTGTCGGTGACCATCTGCAGCACGCGCGGATGGCTCAGGTTGACGGTGTTGCCGGTGCCGGTGTCGTTGATGTAGTAGCGCGGGCCGGGGCCGCCTTCGACGCCGTCGCCCGGCATCAGCCGGTAGTAGCTCGCGTTGTCGATGCCCTTGAAGGACAGCGTCGGGCCGAGTTCGTTGCCTTCCGGCGTGTGGTTGTAGACCACGTCGAGGATCACTTCCAGGCCGTGCGCGTGGAAGCGGTCGACCATGTGCTTGAACTCGTCGATGTTCGGGCCGTCCATGTAGCGCTGGTCGAGCGCGAAGAAGCCGATGGTGTCGTAGCCCCAGAAGTTGGTCAGCCCCTTGTCGGTGAGGAAGGGCTGGTTCAGGAACATGTGGATCGGCAACAGCTCGACGCTGGTCACGCCGAGTTCGCGGATGTGGCGGATCACCTCGTCCTGCGCCAGGCCGGCGAAGGTGCCGCGCATGTGCTCGGGCACGGCCGGGTGGCGCATCGTGAAGCCGCGCACGTGGGTCTCGTAGAAGATGGTCTGGTCCCAGGGCACGCGCACGTTCTTGGGTTGCGTCCACTCGAACTTCGAGTCGACCACCACGCACTTGGGCACGAAGGGCGCGCTGTCGCGTTCGTCGAAGCTCAGGTCGGCGTCCGGATGGCCGACGGTGTAGCCGAACAGCTCCGGCCCCCACTTGAGTTCGCCCATGTGCGCCTTGGCGTACGGGTCCATCAGCAGCTTGTTGGGATTGAAGCGGTGGCCTTTCTCGGGCTCATAGGGGCCGTGCACGCGCAGGCCGTAGCGTGCGCCGGGTTGCAGCCCGGGGACGAAGCCATGCCAGACCTCGTCGGTGTATTCGGGCAGGGCGAGCCGTGCCAGCTCCTGCGTACCGCTCTCGTCGTAGAGGCAGACCTCGACCTTGGTTGCGTGGGCCGAGAAGATCGCGAAATTCACGCCGTCGCCGGTGTAGCTGGCGCCGCGTGGGTGGGATGTTCCTTCTTCGATCGTGTACGTTTGGGTCATGGGTGAGGATGTTGCTCGCGTGGGCCGGCGGAATGCCAGCCAGCATCATCGGCACCGTCCGCGCCGCGTCTGGGAGACGCACCCCCATCGCTTCGTAGGCGGAACGCGACTCGCGCGTGGCGCCCCGGGTTCCACCGGCTGCACGCTCAGACCGGGATCGGGCTGCGCTCCGCGAACTGGCCGTTCCAGTATGGATAGTAGGGATAGGGCGGTGTGACTGTGCTGGCCGCGTCGAGCAGCGCCATCTGCGCGGGCGACAGCTGCCAGCCGAGCGCCCCCAGGTTCTGTACGAGCTGTGCCTCGTCGCGCGCGCCGATCAGCACGCTCGCGACCGTCGGTCGCTGCAGCAGCCAGTTCAGCGCGATCTGCGGCAGCGTCTTGCCGGTTTCCTCGGCGACCTGGTCCATCGCCTCGACCACGCGATACAGCCGTTCCGGATCGGACGGCGGCGCGAAGCCTTCGGTGTCGTGCAGCCGGCTGCCCGGTGGCAGCGGCTGGCCGCGGCGGATCCGGCCCGTCAGGCGACCCCAGCCCAGCGGACTCCAGACGATCGCGCCCACGCCCTGGTCGATGCCCAGCGGCATCAGATCCCACTCGTAGTCGCGCCCGATCAGCGAGTAGTAGGTCTGGTTCGCGACGTAGCGCGGCAGCCCGAGCCGATCCGCCGCCGCG